>JALOCA010000009.1 GCA_023227965.1 Lentimicrobiaceae bacterium
TTTTATCCTTCCACCAGAAATAGCCTATTCCTGCAGAACCTAATCCGATGTTTCCGGCATATTGCAGTTTAAAGTAATCGGGCTTCAATGAAACAGACTTTTTCATAGAAGTCTTTTCTTTGCTTCCGTCGTTGCCCGAATAACCATCAAAACAATACGATATTAAAAAAACAACAAACAATATCCATATAATTCTATTCATAAGTATTCCATCAAAAACCAATTGGATTTATTGAAAATTTTTCACCTTCTATTTTAACAACAATATAATGTTCCTTGTATACACTTCCGGTAGCAACATAAATTACTCCGTCATGATAATAATCCTCCATCTCAAAATTATGTTCATGTCCGCAAAAAACCGCTTTTACCTTATTGTCAGTCATCATTTTTCTGAATATTTCTTCTTTTTCACCGGCTAACTGATCCGTCCATGGCGGGATATGGGTGAAAACAAAGACACTGGTATCGGTTCCGGCTGTAGAAACAACGCTTTTCAACCAGTCAAAATCGGGTTGATGATTGATGCTTTCCCAGACCACATCATCAAAAAAAATGAATTTATTTTTCCCGATATTCATTGTAAAGTTTTTATCTCCAAAATAATGACGAAAAATATCTGAACCATTGGATAAATAATCATGATTGCCTATACATACAAAAAAAGGTTTGTGAAGTTTATTAATTATTTTGTAGGTATTACGATATTCCCATAATAAACCGCTCTCGGTAAGATCGCCGGCATGAACGGTAAACATACTTCCGGTATCCCTGTTAATGTAATCAACCACTTCACTTAAATTGTCGTAATAATAATGACTATCAGCAATCACTGAAAATGAAAAGGTATCCGTATTTATGGTATTTTGCATAAGTTTAGTTGAGTTTTCCTCATTCGAATTTTTATCTTCTGCTTTTGATGAATAAGGGCTGTATTGGAAAGCGTCTTCGCAAGCGGTAAGGTTGAAAAGAAGAAAAAATGTTAACAGGAAGTTTAATGTATTCAGTTTTTTCATCTGTTTATAATTTGTTTTTTATTTGTCAGATAATTTATCCCGATTTCTCGGGGGAACTATTCAATTTAATTTTATAATTTATACAAATCATGGGTTGAAGCCTTCTCTGTGCAACTCTGTGCTTCCTCTGTGCAGCTCTGTGAAATAAAATGTTAAATTACACAGAGAACCACTGTCCCGATAACTATCGGGATCACGGAGAACCACGGAGTTTAACATTTGTATCTAAATCAAAGAAAGTTTCATGGCTCGTTTTATGATAGATTTAATCCAATTTCTGGGGAAAAGTATCAGTTAGCATTTTATCTGGCTTCTTTAATTTCCATCGTTTGTGCGACCATAGCCAAGTCATCCGGCTTTTTCAGGATAATATCTTCAAGCTTTTTCATGTATTTAGCTGTTATCTCACCGCGACAGGTATTTTCGGGATACATGCAAATTTCTTCCAGTTTTATGGTATAATAGCCACGTTTTATCCTTTGCACATCGGCATAAAATACAGGCAGATCGAAAAGTTTCGCATAACTTTCGATACCATGGAGGCATGCCGTATCCTGATTCAGAAATTTTACCCAATATGCCTTTTTCTCTTTACCCGGGCTTGGACTTTGATCGCTTACCAAAAAATAAGCTTTGGGAGGTTCCTCATCTAAGCGTTGCAGGAGTTTTGGTTTATAAACAGAGAATAATTCCATGTTCTGTTTCATCCTGTGTTGACGGAGATAATTATCAAAATATTCGTTGGAAAGAGGTTTGTAGAAAGTAACGGGACGATGCAGGAAAAATTTACTTGCCACCTGGGTTCCCCATTCCCAATTGGCATAATGGCTCATGGCAATAATTATATCCTTATTTTTCCTGTAATATCTATGGGTAATTTCAGGATTTAAACATTGATAACGGAAAAGTATTTTTTTTGTGTTGAATGAATAGCCTTTGATTGTTTCGAATGAAATATCACAAAGATTTCTGTAATACCGGTGAACAATCCGTTTTATTTCCAGATCATCTTTCTCAGGAAACGAGTTTTTTAAATTATCTGTAATCGTTTTTAGCCGGTAGCGTACTACATATTGCATAACTATCGAATAAAAATCGGATGACCGATAAAGTATTCGAAATGGAATGATGGAAATGAATAAGGTAAATCCTCTGAAAAATATGTATCCTATACGTTTCATAAAAATTGATTTAAGCTTTTATTAATTAAAATATCTACATGTAGAGCAGAAAAACAAATGACTCTCCATCTTTTTCATAAAATGCAATTTTATCATTACGTGAAATCCAGCCTAAAGCTAAGTAAAGTTCCTTAGTATTAATTTTAAGTTTCTTTTTAAGCTCGGCGATGGAACATTCTCCATTTGTATACAAATATTCACAGATATGTCCGGCTTTCCTTCCGATTTCATAGGTATTCATAATTCAAAATGTTAAAACTTTTTTTGGTTACCATTAGAATATTTTTCCCGAATACTTCAATACCTCCCCGTAACCTGCATATAGGCAACTAATTTGTTCTGATAATTGGTTCTAACATCGGTAAGCTGATCTTTTACTTTTTGCAGCAAAGCCTGGGCTTCCAGCAGGTCGGAAACATTCACCATCCCCGATTTATATGAATCGTTATTCAGCTTTAGATTTTCTTCAGCTTGAGCAACAGTTTCTTCGGCCACAGCAATTTCTTTGTCGGCTTCCTGCAAATCGTTCCATGCTTTTTGCATTTGTACAATAAGCAATTCGGATGTATTGTCTGCATTGTTTTTGGCTATTTTTTCTTTTATCTTGCGTTCTTTCAACGAATGGGAAGCTTCCCACCAGTCGGAAACGGGAATTTTGAGAGAGGCCATAACAAAGGCATTATTATTATCTTTTTCATCCATTCCCAAATACATAGCACCGGCTCCTACGGCTAATTCGGGCAAATATTCGCCTCTTTTCAGCTTGGTTTGAAAAGTTTCTGCCTCCATGCTTTTTTGCAAAAGCTGGTACTCAACCCTGTTTGTAAGGGCTTGATGATGATCAACAAATACATCCATTGGCTTTGAAGTATTTACGGCAGAATCAGTAAGCAATAATAATGAATCATACTTTATACCAATGTACTGGCAAAATGCCATCAAAGCAAGATGCCGGCCGTTATCAAGTTTCAACTTGTTCATTTTCACTTCACTCTGTTTCAGCTTAACCTTCAGCAAATCGTTATGCGTAATTAGTCCGTTTTGAAAGGCGTTATTCACTTCTTTGTAAAGCGTGTCGAGCAGTTTTTCATAACTGTTTATGGTATTCATTTTTTCGTTCAGCGAAACAATCAGCCAGTATTGTTCCTCGGTTTTAAGCAAAACCTCGTTTTTGTTCATCACTGATTTTTCGTTGCTTACTTCTATACCAAGGCTGGCAAGTTTGTTACCGTTGCTTATGCGACCTCCGGCATACAAAGGCTGCACGGCAGAAACTATTCCTGCATTTATCTTATCCATAGCAGAAATAGACATCCCGGGGAAATAGGCAAACTGGGTGGCCGTTGCTAGATTGGCCGGGTTGCCATCGTAAACAGGTAGATTCCCGCCCGGAACACTCATCTTAACCAAAGGATCGGTAAACCGAAACGACATTGCCTGTGCATTCAGACTTGGAAAATATTTGGTAAAAGCCGCATCTTTAACCTGTTTCGAAGCTTCAATTTCCAGGTTACTGTTTCTGATCAGCGCATTATTCTGCAAAGCAAGTGTTTTACATTGTTCCAACGAGTACTTGTTTTGAGCAGAAACGTAACTATTAAATCCCAAAAGCAACACAATGGTAGTCAAAACGGAAATTGTTGTTATTTTTTTTGATGAGGCTTTTAATCTCTTTCTTTCTTTTCTTTTATCTACTCTTCTGAATATAAGCCAGTAGGCTACCGGTAAAATAAATACAATTAGAACCATAGAAGTTAAGGTTCCAAAACAAATAACGGTTCCCATGGGTTCCCAAAGCGCGCTTTTGCTTATGATCATGGGAATTACGCCCATAGATGCTGCAGCAGATGTCAGGAATATGGGACGCATTCTTCGTTTCCCGGCTTCCATGGCTGCTTCCAGTATCGTTTTTTTATACTTAAACCGTAATTCTTCGGCATAATCAATCATTATTATACCGTTACGTACCAGAATACCTATCAGACTGACAATTCCTAAAATGGCCGTAACTCCAAATTCAAGTCTTAAGACTAAAACGCCTACTACTGCCCCCAGTATACTCAAACTTGCCGACGTCATAACCAACAACGCCAGGTTTAATCGTTTAAAATGGAAAAGAAGGATTAAAAAGATAATAAATATACTCATCATCAGTCCGCCTAAAATTTGGGGTAAGTTTTCGGCATCCGCTTCATAAGCTCCTCCGTAACTCATGCTTGTACCCTTAGGTAATGGACATTTTTCTGTTATTTTTTTAACTTTTGAAAATGCAGTGTTTGTATTTATCCCGCGTTCTACATCTGCATATACACTGATAGTCGGTACACCATTCCGGCGAACGATCTGTCCCTGGGTCCAGTCAGGATTTACTTTTGCTATTTGGCGTAATGGTACCGATACACCGGGAATAAAGGAATGAATATATTCATTCTCAATTTCGTTATAATTTACATCTTCTTCCCGTTCCGCTTTCAGTTTCACCGTTAGGGGATAATCATTTTCCCATAAAGTAGTCATCGGCAAACCATCAAAACGCATAGCCAGGTTGGTAGCAACCGTTGTTTTGTTAATACCCAGACGATTGGCTTCCACGGGGTCAATATCCACCCGCATTCCGGGAAGCATCTCTTCAAAATTGGTTCTAACCCATACCAGACCATTTACTTTTCGCATTCTTTTCGTCAACGAATCGGCAGCTACTTTTAAATCAGCTATACTATCGCCAGACACTCTTACTTCAATGGGAGCCGTTACCGGTTGATAGTCCAATTGTTTAAACCGGATATGTGCATTGGGAAAAAGTTCGGCATATTTTTCCGAATATTCATCCAGCAATTCTACTGTGGCATTATTGGAAATGGTATTCACAATAAACTGGGCATAATTTTTTGCCGGCATATTCGGAGCATAAGCAGTGTGGAAACGTGGCGAACTGGTTCCTATAAAAGAAGTTATGGATTTTACCCGGTCGTCTTTTCTTAGAATTTTTTCCAGACTGTCGGCAACCATTGCCGTTTGATTTAACGAATTACCCTGTGGTAAATAAATCTCTACGGCAAACTGGTTCCGCTCCGCAATAGGCATCAACCGTTGGGGGATCAACAGAAACAGGACAACACCCATAATTACAGACAAAGCTCCAGCAATTATTGTAATGCGGGGATGCCTGAAAGCCTTTTCCAGCCATTTTTCATAGGTTGTCTGAACGATATCCAAAAAGCTTCGCCTGTTATTTTTTCTTAAACGTTTTGATTGTTTAAATCCTTTTTTAATAAAGACGTATTGTATAAAGGGTATTAGAAACATAGCAACCAAAAGGGAAATGCCTAAGGTAATGGTAACAGTCCACGGAAATAATTGCACAAAATCATTAAATAGTCCTTTAAGAGTTGCTAAAAAGGGGAAAAAAGTGATACTGATGGCAAGTGTTGCCGAAAATATCGCTTTAAAAAATCCTTTGGCGCTGCTAATGGCTGCATTCCATCGCGATATTCCATGGTCGAGTTTTTCCATGTAACTATCCACTATTACAATGGAATTGTCCACTATCATTCCGAGTACTACGATAAGAGCCGCCAGTGTAACGGTATTAAGTTCTATACCCGTCAGATACATTATTCCTAAAGAGATAAAAATAGTTATAGGGATGGTAGAGGCTGCCACAGAAGCAACCCTGAAAGGCAACAAAGCCATAGTTACCAATATTACTGCAATTATTGCATAAAGAAGTTCCCTGAGAAAGGTAGTTATAGAATCGCTCACCACTTTTGGCTGATCGGCAATTCGTTCGATGCTGACACCTTGCGGAAGTTCTTTCTGAAACTCTTTTAGTACTTTATCCACATCTTTGCCATATTTTACAATGTTGTTACCCTGTTGCATTTCCATCGAAATCAGCAGGCACTTTTTGCCATTATTATTGATATAACTATCCGACTTGGGATATTCCCTTACCACGCGTGCTACATCTTTCAGCCGGATTATGTTTCCGGTGGGATCGGAATAAATGATTTGTTCGGCAATGTCTTTTTCATTGGAATATGATTTGGAAACATGAATCGGTGCAATAAGCTGACTGTTATCAATGGACCCACTGGTGGTAGTAAAACCCTGAGTAAACAAATTAGCCAACAGGGTAGAAGAGCTGATCCCATAGTTTGTCAGTTTTTCTTTTTCCAGGTAAATGCTGATTTGCTCTTTTTGCAATCCATAATGCCGAAGATTAGATACCGACTGTATTCTTCGTAATCTGTCCTCCAATTTATTCAAATAAGTTTCTAGTTCACGGTAACTTTTGTTATCTGATTCCAGTGTGATCAGTAATGCCGAAGTATCCCCAA
This sequence comes from Lentimicrobiaceae bacterium, assembly GCA_023227965.1. Lineage (NCBI taxonomy): Bacteria > Pseudomonadati > Bacteroidota > Bacteroidia > Bacteroidales > Lentimicrobiaceae > Lentimicrobiaceae bacterium. The sequence continues at coordinate 6,538 of JALOCA010000009.1, forward strand.
AATCATTGTCAGCAATAAGAGCTAATACACCGGAAGGCAATTGAGCTTTGAAATTACTCAATCCATGCTTAAGTTTCGACCAAAATTCATCTGCGTTATTTATATTATCATTCAGCTCTACGTAAATGATCATCATCCCGTCTTTAGAGTGGGAGTATGTTTTTTCTTTCTTTATCTCTTTGAAACTAAATAGATACCTTTCAACGGCAGTGGTAAGTTGTTCCTCCACTTCTGCCGAAGTAGCTCCGGGATAAACTCCAATAACCAATCCCTGGCGAATTGTAAATTTTGGAAATTCCTGTTTGGGCATAGTAAACAAAGCATAACCGCCAAACAATACCAACAAAGAAGCGATTAAAAATACTATCTGCCAATATTTCATGGCAGATTCTACAATTCCTGATCTTTTTCTCATTTTACTTTACGATTTGGATGGTGGTATTTTCATTTACTTTTTGATAGCCTTCAATAATCAATTGATCTCCTGCTTGCAATCCTGAAGTTATGATTATTCCGTTTTGGTATGGCGAACCCACTTCCACATACTTTTTCATCACCTTGCTGGTGTTGGCATCGGCAATGAACACGTATTTTTGACCATTTTTATCTATTTGAATGACATTGGAAGGCACAACCACCAGTCCAGTCGAGTTGTTGCTATGAATAATTACATTACAAACCATTCCCGGCTGAAGCAGCTTTTGCGGATTGTTCAAAATGATTTTAACATTATAAGTATGAGAAAGCGGGTTCGACATTACACCTTTTTCTTCTATTATCCCCTCAAAACTTTTGTTTCCCAGTGCAGCAACCTGAATGTAGGCTTTTTGCCCCTTTTTGATGGAAGCGATTTCATTTTCCGGAATAGGAACGGTAGCATATACTTTTTCAATTTTTACCAACTGAAAAACGGGATTACCGGGGATTACACTCATTCCAGGTTCAATTATGCGTTTACCAATGGTGCCATCCATTGGGGAATATAACTTACAATCACTCAGATTTTTTTTAGACATTGCCACTAACGAACGCGCCTGTTCAAGCCCTGTTTGAATTTCTATAAATTTTACTTCCGGTAAACTTCCATTTTTATACATGGATTCCAAGCGGTTAAAGGCGTCTGCTGCCTGCTTTTCCTTGGAAGCGGCTATTTGGTAAGCATTTTGATAATTCTCGCTATTTATAACAGCCAAAAGTTGTCCTTTTTTAATATTCTGTCCTTCCGAAACCAGTACTCGATCCACATTTCCGGCGATTAAAAAACTTAATGGTACGGATAATGATTCTTCCACCATGCCTATATACGGTTGTTCCGCACTTCCGGAAGACGTGGCTATTTGCTGTACTTTTACCTTAACTGGCTGGGTAAGATCTTTATCAGGTTTATTACCATGGTTGTTACAACTTACCATACATACTATGATCATAAAGTATGCTACAAGGGTTGGAATTTCTTTTCTTTTCATTTTTAAATTATTATTCATTTGTACTCATTTCGTTTTTTAGTTGGTTTTTATCAAAAAAAATTAATTCAATATTTGATTACATATTAAATTTGTCAAGCAAATATTGAAGTTTTTTATTAATATCATTTTGAATTTTTTGCAATCTTGTCTTTGCTGAACTATTGGTTTTGTTGAATGAACATTCTATTCTTCTGGTTATTAAATCATGATTTTTAAGAAGGGTAAGGGCAATCTCGTTTCCTTCGAGTATAAATTCTTTTGTTGCTTTCATCGGAGTTGTTTTCTCAAATTTTGTGGGATGGCTTAATCCGTCAAGCATAACATATTCAACTCTTTTACCATGTGCCTGATAATAAAGATTAATATATGTTTCAACGCCAAATCTGGTTACTCTAATCTCATTTAAAATTGGCAAAATATCTTTTTTTAGTAAAGCTCGTTGCCCTGTTAAAGGCTTAAAGGGGTTAATATGATAATTAATTAAGGTTTCGCCTGGTTGGCCAAGTACCATATCTGCTTCATTTTCAATTATTGGTTTCAATATTTTTTGAAAATGATCTTGTTTTAAGTTTGAAATATCCGCATCAATAAAAAGGATAATTTCGTTATGAGCATTTTCTACTCCAACTACCATTGCATAGCTTTTCCCTTTATTTTCGGGAAGCCGGATGTAGCTAAAATTATACTTTTCAGGGAGTTGCTTTAGTAATCCTTCTGAGTTGTCTGTTGAACCGTCATCCACAACAATGATTTCACTTTCGGCATTATTCAAACAACATGCTTTAACAACCTCGCAAATTGTTTTTTCTTCATTGTAAGAGCAAATGATAATACTTATTTTTCCCATAAATCATTAATTTATAAACAATTTTCTAATATCTTGGTGCGCTGTTTGAAATTCTTATAATGAGTTTATAAAACGATAATCGTATTAGAGTCTAAATTTTTATAAAAAAATTAAACTAAAAGTCCTTTAAGAAAGATATTGGTTAATAATTCTATTCTGTCTTCCCATCCAGGAAAATTTTTACGTATAACAAAATCAATTACTAATCCAGATAAGGCACTATTCATCGAAAAAGTCAGCAAGTCAATATCATTTTCTATTTCAGAAGTAAATTCGCCATTTACAATGCCCTGATGAAAGATAATTGATAACAATTCATTTTGCTTCTTTTCAAATTTTCGGCGCAAATCAATCACTATGTTTATGTTTTCGTTCATTTCACCAACTATAATTTTATAAATTACAGATACTGTATTTATTGATTTAAAGGTAGTCAGGCAATAAGTAAGCAATTTTTCCCGGGCAGAAGAAACATTATCAATGGCATTTTTAACCTTAGAAAATATTTCATCAGTTTCGTTTAAGACAACGGCTTCAAATATCTCATCTTTACTTTTATAGTAATAATATAAGGTGCTTTTGCCACGTCCCATTGCTTTGGCAATGTCTTCCATCGTGGTTTTATTGAGTCCATAGTACTGAAAGAGAGTCTTTGCTGCTTGTATGGCTTCCGATTTAACTTGTTCTTCTTTGGTCATCTTTTTTTGACTTTAATACTAAAAACGTTTTACGGTGCAAAAGTAGGATTTTTTTTAATACATAAAAAAATATCAGTAATAATTAAATGCTTGAATGCGTTAATATTGATGTAGCAAGGTGATTTTATTAATAATTAAAATGATTTTAGTACTTTTGTATTTGTTTGTTTAAAAGAAAGACTATGAAAATATTGTTTATATATTCGATTCTTATTTATTCCTTATTAATTATTACTCAGATAGCCTATTCGCAAATTGAAGTGTATCCTGTTGATAAAAAGATTGCTCCTAATGGCATTTGCTACTTCCTTCCTCAGAATCAGATAAAAATAGAGGTGAGCGTTATTAAAACCACCAAAACAGAAGGTCCGTTTGCCCAATATTCGGAAAAGTATCTTGGAATAGGGGATGTGATAAGAAGTAATTCCGTTGAATATGAAATTGCGTCTGTTAGAATGTCGAATTTATCTCAACCTGATCCGAATAAACTATATCAGATTGTTAATTTTGAAAAAAAGAAAAATAAAGATAAATCTCTGCTTTTAACAATTGGAGAAAATGGATGTTTGCAGGCTGTAAATTGGGAAAAGAAAGAGATCGAGAAGACTTTGAAAGTTAAAAATCAGGCAGATAATCAAACATATCGTAGTTTTTATAGCCCTAGCCTTATAGAAAAAATAGATACAATTATCCGAAAAATTACTTTGGATACTACAGTGATTGAAAAAAAATTATACAAAAAAACATTCTTTGATAAAAATATTGAACAAAAAGCCAAAGAAGCAGCGGATGGATTTTTAAAACTGGAAGAGAATCGTAATAACCTGATTACTGGGTATAATGAAGTGAATTACGAAAAGGCAAGTATTGAATACATGGATTGTCAGATGCAAATTTTATTGCGTGAATACCTTAATTTGTTTATTGGTGATATTCAGTATGAGACTTTTACGTTTATGTATTATATTGTTCCGGAAAGTTCTAATGCATTGTATCCGTTATTCCGTTTTTCAAACGATGAGGGAGTAATGAATATTTCAGATAAAATTGGAGAAGCAGTAGTTTTAAGTATTCTGCCTTCCGGGAAAATAATTGCAGATAATACCGATAAAAACCATGATAAAAATTCGCAAGGTTTTTATTACCAAATACCTGATAAAGTTACATGTAAAATTATCAAATCAGACAAAACGTTACTTGAAGCAGATTTTTTAATGGCACAATTTGGAGTTGTCATGCAATTACCATCAACTGGTTTAAAGTCGATTGAATTATTTCCCGAAACCGGAGCGATAAAATCGGTAGAAATACGATAAATACCGTGGTTAATTGAATAACTTATTAACGACGTAAGCCATGGCTGCCATTGCTACTCCTCCTAATTCCTGTTCTCTGGGATTGATTTTATCAAGAGCATCATTCCCGGCATGGTGGAAATCAAAATATTGTTGATAATTGGTTTTCAATGCAATCAGTAAAATATTGTATTCTTTCATGAAAATAATATCAACACTACTTCATCCTTTTTCAAAATAATATACTCCATAAATTTCTAATAGTGGTTTATATTTTGATATATTTTATTTAATGAATTTATAATAAAGTAGATTATTCAAAACGAACTAATTCAGGCCCATTATAATTAAATCCCATAATATTAAACACTTCCCCACTTGATAATGAAAATACTGTCGTATTGTTATGTGCCGGATTATCAGGATAAAAACACAATCGCAGTTGAAGGGTTTTAAAAACAAGGTTTTCATTTCTGATTTTTGCACCCAGTCCTATTCCAGAAAAGAAATCCTGTGTAAAAATTAATTTGTCTTTTGATCCGATCCATCCCATATCGGTAAAACCAAAAAAAGCAAAACGAAAATCCAGAATTTCAATAGGAGTAAATAAGACACTTTCCAGGCTAAGTGTAAATCGTTGAGTTCCTTCAATACCCTGATTTTTCATCCCTCTGATTCCTGATACATCTGAAAACCGCATTTCCTGGTAATCAATGTCAGATAAAGCAGTAGTATAATTACATGTCAAAAAATTACGGATTTTATATTTTGAATCGTTAATAATAAGTAAATGTGTGAAATACTTATAATTTGCTTTCACGATAGCATTAGTGTATTTTTCATTTTTTAGTTCTCCACCTGTTGAAACGTCGAAATAATAATATCCTTCTATATCGTGAAAGGATGCATATGCTATTTTTATTGCTCCATAATAGCGATTATATTTAGGTGTAAGATTTTTCCCAACAGTCAGTGCGAATAGACTACCATATGGAATATCTTCAGTCCTTCCATAATTATAAATCAGGTTGGATGTAACATAACTTTGATTAATAAATGCAATACCGCCCAATAAATATGTTTCATTTTTTAATTGATTTAATACAGGATTTTCAGGCTTGCTAATAAATGATTTTAAAATATATCTTCCTGAAATGACTATGTGCGGACGATTTTTGAAAATTACAGTGGAATGTATTTTTAAAGATCGCCCTGCCCAAATATCCAATGAATCATAAATAATAGGTTGTAAACTTCTAATGAACCCGTTGGGAGTAGTTTTAATATGCCAAACCGAATCTATATTATGCGACAGGTTGATGTTTCCTCCGTACAAGGTTGCAGCAGTCTTTAGCTCTTTTAATATATTTATTTCATAACTTTTTTTGGTGCTATTTTTACTGTATTTTAAATATGAGGAAAAAAAACTTCCAGCTATATTTTCTACTTTATAAAGTCCTTCTTCATAAATTAATGGTTGATTTTTTTTACTATCATAAAGGAAATTATGCTTAATATAATGTCCATATCCTAAAAGATTTACATCGTAAACATTAAATTTATTTTTATTAAGCCCAAAAAATTTTGCATCAAAAGCCCACGACCATACATCTTTGGTTACAATTAGTACATCCACAAAATTTGAATCAGCTAATGATGGTTGTAAATATATTTTTGCATCTTCAATAAATGGAAGCGAACGTAATATGCGTTCATTATCTGCTATTTGTAACGGGTTAATCGTATCGTTTGGCGAAAATAGCAGATTTTGTTTGATTACGTAATCTCTTGTTTTTATGGATAATCTGTTAGCAAATTTTGTAATTCCACTTTTGAAAAACTGCACTGTATCAGCAATAACTGGTCCAAAAATATCTAACTTTTGTAAATGTATCTTTCGTATTTTTTTCCCAGAATATAAAAGAAATGGCAAATCACTCTGATATGCTTGTAATGAATCAGAAGGCAATATAGAGGTGGGTGAAATAAACAATAAGTGATATATTTCTTTAGTGATTTTTGATTGATAGGCTTTTTCTTGGATAATTGAATAAAAATTTATTTTATTCGTATTGAAATTGTTTTCTTTTACCTGTTGGGAAAATAGAGTATTTCCACAAAAAAAAGTAATCAATAGGGTAAAAATAATCCTTACAGTATGTATAAGTTTTTTCATAAAAAAGTACTGTAAAAATACCAAATATTTATAAATAAAAAATCCCGGCATAAAGCCGGGATTTTTTATTTATGAGAAAATTACTAATATTTTTTTTCTTTGATTCTCGCTTTTTTACCCCTAAGGTCTCGCAAATAAAAAATACGCGCACGGCGCACTACGCCTCTTTTATTTATATCAATATGTTCGATAAAAGGAGAATAAACAGGGAAGATTCTTTCAACACCAATGTTACCAGAAATTTTACGAACGGTAAAAGTTTCGGTAATACCTGTACCTGAACGTTGTAAAACAACTCCTTGGAACAATTGGATACGTTCTTTGTTTCCTTCTTTAATTTTATAATGAACCGTTACTGTATCACCCGCTTTAAAGACCGAAAATTGTTTTTTTTCTACAAAATGGTCTTCCACCATTTTTATCATTTCTATACTTTTCATTTTATCAGCTATTTAGGTTTTTACCTCGAAAAACGGGTGCAAATATACAAAAATATTTAACAAACAAAACCGCTTGCATTGATTTTTAATTTAATTATCGAAAAAATAAGGAAACTCATTTATTTTTTATTTTTACCATCAGATATTCTATATTTATAATCATGGATTATTCATTTATTATCAATCAATTGGGTGAAGAAAATGTTATAGACACAGAGCCGATTACACCTCCTATATTTCAAACTAGTAATTTCCGTTTCTCTTCAGTTGCTGCGTTCAGGAAAGCTCTCGAAAATGAAAAAGAAGCACTTATATATTCAAGAGGTAACAACCCCAACCTAACTCTTCTTTCAAAAAAAATTGCAGCATTAGAACACGCAGAAGATTGTCTTGTTACAGCAAGTGGAATGTCGGCAATAACTACAGCTATTTTTAGCAATGTTAAGTCGGGTGACCATGTTGTGTGTCAGCAACATCCTTATTCTTGGGCTGAGAAAATGATGTTAGGCGGATTTTTAGAACGGTTTAATGTTGAAGTTTCCATGGTTGATGGTACCCAAAACAATTGTATTATAGATGCAATACGGCATAATACAAGGTTAATATATTTGGAAAGCCCGAATTCATGGACATATGAATTACAAGATATTGCGTTTATTACGAAAATAGCTAAACAAAAAGGGATAATTACGATTATTGATAACAGCTATGCTTCGCCTGTAAACCAGCAACCCTTACTCATGGGTATTGATATTGTGGTTCATTCTGCAACGAAATACATAGGCGGTCATAGTGATACAATTGGCGGGTTAATTTGTAGCTCAAGACCTATGATTGAAAAAATATTTAATAATGAATACCTTATGTTGGGAGGAATAGCATCTCCATTTAATGCATGGTTGATGTTAAGAGGATTAAGAACGTTGTCGCTCAGAATGGAAAAAATAGCCGATTCTGCCCTCAAAATTGCAGAATATTTAGAACAACATCCTAAAATTGAAAAAGTGTATTATCCGTTTTTAAAGTCTAATCCACAGTATGATATAGCTAAAAAACAAATGAAAAAAGGGAGTGGTTTGATTTCTGTTTTGATTAAAGACAAAAATATTAAGTCCTTGGAAAAATTTTGTAATAATTTGAAATATTTTAATTTAGCAGTATCATGGGGCGGCTTTGAATCTTTGGTTTTTCCAGCTTTAGTTTCTACAGAGAGGAGTAAAAAACCACATTTACCTCAAAATCTTATTCGTTTTTCCATTGGATTGGAAGAAACGGATGTATTAATAAATGATCTGGAAAATGCATTAAAATTAGTCTGATTCATTATTAATCAATAATTCAGGTCTTCTTTTTTGGGTACGTGCAATTGCCTGTTCCATTTTCCATGCGTAAATTTTTTTATCATCGCCTGAAAGTAATATTTCAGGAACTTTAAGTCCTTTGAATTCAGCAGGACGCGTATATACGGGGGGTGATAATAAATTATTTTGAAAAGAATCAGAGAGTGCAGAAGTTTCATCGTTCAACACTCCGGGTAAAATTCGTAAAATAGAATCAACCAGTACACAAGCTGCAAGTTCACCGCCTGACAACACATAATCCCCAATAGAAATTTCGCGGGTTATGATACTGTTTCTTATCCGTTCGTCAATGCCTTTGTAATGTCCACAGAGGATAATAATATTTTCTTTTAATGAAATTTCATTGCAAACCGCTTGGGTTAATATATCTCCATCAGGAGTAAGAAATATTATATCATCATAATTTCTTTCTTTTGTTAATGCTGAAATACAATTATATATAGGCTCAATTTGCATAACCATCCCAGCACCACCTCCGTATGGATAGTCATCAACGGTCTTGTGTTTATTTTTACTATAGTCTCTGATTTGATGAATAAATATTTCTGCCTTGTTTTTCTCTTGAGCCCTTTTAATAATGGAATGATCAAACGGACCTATAAACATTTCCGGAAATAAGGTTAAAATATCTAAACGCATCGGAATTTTTTTACAAAAGTAGGTAAAAGCCAGTATCTCCAAAGATGTTTTTTATTAATTTCGTAGCAAAATAAATATTTTATGTATACCAGATTTTTACTCTTATTAGGTTTTTCCATTTTGTCATATTGCTCATATACACAGTCTACTGATGAGTATATAGTTTATTTTAAAAATAAAGATCAAAATACTTATTCATTACAGCACCCCGAAAAATATTTGTCAGCGAGAGCTATAGAAAGAAGAGCAAGGTTTAACATTCAATATAATTTATTGGATTTACCTGTTAGTACGGCATACATTGAGGCTGTTCTTAATACCGGAGTATCATTGAAATATTGTAGCAAATGGGTGAATGCAGCAATAATTTACAATGTAAGTAACCAGCAATTGGACGCTTTAACTGCATTATCTTGTGTTAGTCGGGTTAGCTTGCTTAAAAAAAATACTAATTTGCGGAACATCAGCAAAAAAGAAGAGATTTTATTACAGACTCCCTCTGATATTATGCAATTGAAATCAACAAATGATTTTTATGATTATGGCTTTGCATACAATCAAATACAAATGTTGTCGGGCGAAAAAATACATAACCAGGGGTATAGGGGAGAAGATATGGTAATTACCGTACTTGATGCGGGTTTTATCGGAGTTGATACCATGCAAGTTTTTAAAAACTTATGGGATAATGGTCGCATACTTGGCAGCCGGGATTTTGTTACTAACGGTGGAAATGTTTTTGCTTCTACAGCATATAGTATGCATGGAATGGCGGTATTATCTACCATGGGTGGCTATTTACCGGGAAAAATTATAGGTACAGCTCCGGAAGCAGATTATTATCTTATCCGGACAGAAGATCCTACCCGTGAATGTTTAGCAGAAGAACTATATTGGATATGTGGTGCCGAACTTGCTGATAGTATTGGAACTGACGTAATTAATTCTTCATTGGGATATACTACTTTTGATAGTATTTATGAAAACCATTCCTATTCTGATATGGATGGTAATACAACATTAATTACAAGAGGAGCTGATATTGCTGCATCCAAGGGGATACTTGTTGTTAATAGTGCCGGAAATTCTGGTGATAATGCATGGTATTACATTGGTGCTCCGGCTGACGGAGATAGTGTTCTTACCATTGGCGCCGTCTATTCCGATAGTAGTTATGCCAGTTTTAGTTCAAAAGGTCCCACTTCTGATGGAAGAGTGAAACCAGAGGTTGTTGCAATGGGAGGAAATGCCGCCGTAGCAAATCTATATGGTGGAATAAGTTTTAGCTCAGGTACCTCATTTTCCAGTCCGATAATTGCAGGTTTATCTGCTTGTTTGTGGCAGGCTCATAAAAATTATTCAAATATGCAAATTATTAAAGCTATTATTCAAAGTGCATCTCAAGTCAACAATTTTGATTATAATATAGGATATGGGATTCCAAATTTTGATACTGCAAATCGGATAATTGGCATTAATGAATACCAGAATATTGCCGATGACAATTTTATTGTTTTTCCTAACCCATTTGAAGATAGTTTTACTATAAGAAGTGGTAACCTATCATTTGTTAAAACTATATCTGTTGAAATATCAAATATATATGGCAAATTAGTTTTTCAGAAAGAATATAAAGATGTCTTAGAAACACCAATCAAAATACAATCATTAAAAAGTGGTATATACGTATTAACTATTATTTCTGAAGGTAAAAAACATCCTTATAAAATAATAAAAGTGAACTAAAAGTTGTTTTCTTTTTGACTTTAAACCATTTAATCGGTTGCAAAATTTCTTTATTACAACAATGCAAAAGTAAATGGGACACAAGGGTCTCCCGATAGAGGGATTCTGTCCAATGGATCAAATAAAATCCTCTGTTTGATTAAATAAACATAAAGTAAATTGTAAAATAATCTGGATTTTGCGACATAGTATCTGTCAGGATTAAATTTATTGATTAGGAAAAATCTTATTCTTCGGCGATGGGATTTTTTTATCTTGATATAAAGGTTATTAAATTCTGTTAATATTAATAACCGGAAAATTTTATAAAGATTATTCAGGAGAATGAATCATCAAAATATATTCTATCAATATAAAATTATAAATCACTTAATATTAGAATAATATCAAATTTTTTACTTATAAAATATGCTTTATCGGTTTTAAGTTGTCATTATTTCTCTCAAATAACGACGAATTATTTTCAATTCGCCATTATTTCTCCCAAATAGTGATGAATTTTTTTTAAGTTGCCATTATTTTTCTCAAATAACGACGAATTTTTTTTAATTCGCCATTATTTCTCCCAAATAATGATGAATTATTTTCAACTTACCATTATTTCCCTCAAATAATGATAAATTATTTCCCACTTGCCATTATTCCCCCCAAATAATGATAAGTTATTAATGATGTATTATTTTTCAGATATAAATAATGCCCTATTTTTTGAAAAATACTTAAGTAATAGAAGTCAAATATTATTGTATAATCGGATTTGAACGATTCAAGAATAGAATATGCTATTTGTCTTATTACTTAAATAAAAAAACTCTGTGGTTCTCTGTGAATTCTCCATGGTTCTCTGTGTAATTAAACATATTATAACACTGAGCTACACAGAGGGAGCACAGAGTGGCACAAAGAAATTTTCAACCCTTGATTTGCATGATTACAGAATAGAAACCAAATACTATTGTATAATCGGATTTGAACGATTCAAGAATAGAATACGAATTTTGATGTGTCTATATTCTCATCAGCACTTACCTGTTTTTTCCCGTGAAATCAGTATCCTATTCTTTTTTTGATATGCGACATTTTATTTGTACAATCTACTTATCATACTAAAAATCATTACTACACTTTTTGACAAAAATCAAATTCCAAAATGTGATTCTGATTTATTTTTAGTGGTTGAACACAGCATAAATTTTAACAATTTTTAACATTTTATCTTTGTATTTTTTATTAAAGCTAAAAATAAAAATAATTATCTTTACAATATTAAATTATTTTTTAAAAAATTACAATGTTAAACCCATAAAAAAGGAGGTAATTATGCCTTACATTCTCAGACCAAACAATGATACCGATCGCAACAGTGTGATTAATCGTATGTTTGAATTAATCTTCACTTCCCAGGGAGAAATAAGAGAAGATGCTACAAAAATCTTCTTAAATGACACTATTGAACATTTAAAAAATTTTATGCCGGTATATTCAACGGCATATAAAAACCGGAATCTTGCTTTTTCGGACCGAAGCAGTGCCACCAAGCAAAAAAATGTACCCAAAGATTTAGCAAAAAAGATTATTTTACATTTTTTCCATACATTTAATTATGGAATTGAGCGAGGCACTTTTAATATTTCGGAAAGGAGATTGTATGGATTGGATATCGAAAGTATGGATATTCCGTCACTGATCACAGAAAGCGATATCCTGGAATGGGGAGATAAAATTGTTGGCGGAGAAGCTACCCGTATAGCACAGGGAGGCAAACCGATGGCTATGCCTTCGGCTGAAGAAGTAAGAATTGCATTGGAAAATTATAAAGTTGCCCAGAAACAAAAATCGGAAAAACAAATCGGTTTGACTAAGGAGCAGGAAGAAATACAGAAACTCCGCGACGAAGCCGATGACCTGATTAAAGATTTATGGGATGAAGTGGAATTTTATTTCCGCAAGAGTGAACCCGCAGCACGCCGTGTACAATGCAGCCAATGGGGAGTAATCTATAAAAACAGGTATGGAGATAATGGAGATAATACTACCGAAACCAATCCTACGGTAACTCCCTGAAATAATTGCCGGTTATTAATTATTTAAGCCGATAACAGACAAAATGTAAGCTTATAAAATAAAAAAGTGAAATGGGTAATAAACCCCGTCAGGGTTTTTAAACCCTGACGGGGTTTATTTTTTAAATTTACTAATCATTGATAAAAAAGTTCTTGGATAATTTGGATATTTAAAATCCTTAAACAAATAAATAACTATATACAAAATAACTGCCATATGGGGGTTATATAATTGTTGGCTGCAAGCATAAACAAAGACAAAAAAGATTTTTATGTTATTTGATAGAGACTATAATATTTTGACCGAAGATGAAATAATCAAGTTGAAAGAAGCTGAAGATTATAAAAGAAATAATTTGGGTAAGCTCGGAGAAATTAGTCCAGAGGTAATGAATAAATATCATGAGTTAAAACCACCTGCTGCTTATCACTATGAATCATTATTTCCAAACAACCATTTATCAATTGACAGTTTAAAAGACAAAACAGGGTTAAAAAAAATTGAAAAAGAATTTATAAATTTTTTAGAATCAGGTATTTCAGAACGAAACATACTCAACTTCATTAATGACAACAAGTATTATAATTTAATTGCATCACTTTTTCATGCAGGATATACATTTGGACATCACGATGCTTATCTTTTTAAAGAATTTGAATTTCCAGTAACGTACAAAGCGGACTATTTATTGATTGGAAAAAATTCACATGGATATCATTTCATATTTGTTGAATTAGAAAATCCGACTGGTACAATAACCACAAAAGACGGTGCTTTCGGACAGACAATTAGAAAAGGAATTAGACAAGTCAAAGATTGGGATAAATGGATTGAAGGAAATTTTCACAGTCTAAATTTGATGTTTGACAAATTTAAAAGTGCAAGAATTGAGTTGCCAAAGGAGTTTAGAATATTAAATAAAACAAGAATTAGTTATGTAGTTATCGCAGGAAGACGAGCTGATTTCAATGAAGAAACTTACGATGAAAAAAGAAAACTATTAAGAAATGAAAATATTCAAGTTCTTCATTATGACAATTTAATAGATTCGTTTAATGTATTCCAGACAACAAATAATTACTAAAATGCCAGCAGCTAACAAATTGTATATGGCAGGCGGGGGTTTTAGCGGTCTGACAAGTCAGACCTTTTGCTCACTCTCCTGCGGGTCTGACAGAATTTCTTTTCGAAATCCCGCCCGACCACATACAAGTGACCGTTGGGCGACATGATAAAAAACATATTCGCTATTAATGAATAAAAATAATCAATATACATTTTTAATTGATTGGGATGGAACAATCTTTATCGGAGAAAGGCCTGTATTGGGCGCTTTTGATTTATATTCTTTTATGAAAGCACTTAATGCAAGGATAATTTATTTGACCAATAATAGTTCTAAAAATTCTAAAGAATATAAGGTTATTTTAAAAAAACATAATTTATGGAATAATAATTGCCAAATAGTTACCTCTGGAAAAGTTGCTGCTTGGTACATAAGTCAAGTTTTAAAAATAAATGAAATATTTATAATAGGAACTGATTCTTTAATTAAAGAACTAAAAAGTTTTGGTGTAGTAAGTTCACTCGATTCTGCTAAACTTGTGCTAATAGGATTTGATAAAACATTAACTTATGATAAAATTCAAAAGGGACATGAATTAATTTGTAAGGGATTACCATTTTATGCAACTCATGATGATAAAGTATGTCCATGTGATAATTTTTCTTATGTTGATTGTGGTTCAATAATTGAGATTTTTAAAAAATCAACAGATATTGAACCTGTAATTATTGGGAAACCATATATAATTACTAAAAAATATTTGCTTGAAACTTGTAATCTTAATCTTGGCACAACATATCTGATTGGGGATAAACATGAGACAGATGGTAAACTCGCCAATGATTTAGGTATTAAATTTTATCAAATTAATTCCAAAGACAATTTATCATATAAACATGTACAAAATGAAATAATTAGACTGAACAACCATGGATGAAAAAGTAAAAATCGAATATCAAGAATTAGGTCAATTATTTAGACAATATACTACTTTCTTGATTAGCATTATGCAGCATTTTATTGCTGGTAATGGATTATTTTTTATAGGCTTAACATTTATTACAAAAGACGGCTTTAAGCCTTCTTTTACGTTGTTATTAATAGTTTTATTAGGCTTTTTAGGTTCTTTAGGAACACTTATAGTTCAAATTAGGACATTCAATTATTGGAGATCCTTATTAGATAGGGGGGCTTCACTTGAAACTACATTCTCTGGAGAGCTTTATAAAGTTTTTCAAAATACAAGTAAAAAAATAAAAATTAGAAGTGCACATTTTGCGATTTTTGTTTATTCAGTTTTTGCGATTTTTTGGTTTTTGGTTTTATTGAAAGCATACGGGATGACAGCAATTTCGATAACACTATAAAAATCATGTCGCCCGACTGAGCGGAAAATGTTTTTTTACTTAAATCAATATCTTTTTACTATCACTTAAAAAAATCATAACACATGAAAGACATTAAATGGACACAGGGATTTTTTGGATTTCTCGGCTTTCTCGGTACGCCTGCAATTACAAAAGGCGACTGGAAGGAAGCATTATGGTTTTTATTCTTTATCTGGTTTATTTATTTCATTCCAAAGAAAGAAAAGAAATAATAAATACTACAAACTAAGCTTTTACAACAAAATATCGGTATTTAGCCCCAATATGATTGGATTTGTAATTCCGCAAAGAAAACACAGGATAATCCGGATATAATTTATTGGCTATTCTCTCTTTCTATTTATATTTGTGCATAAAAACTAAATAAAACGCTATTACGTTGTGTACAAGTGTAAAAAACATAGAAACAATCTTTAATTTATAGTTTATGTCCCATATAATTAAAACCATTGTAAAAAAGGAAAATGCTGTTAAAAAGCAATTTCTGGGAGTAGATTTTGAAATTTTAGCCATTGGCAAAAAATCTATGGTAACAAAGATGTTATTTAAAGAATCCGATTTTGCACCATTTCATAAACACCCAAACGAACAAAATGGATATGTAATTTCAGGTCAATATAAATTAATCTTTGACAATAAAGAATATATAATTACTGGCGGAGATTCGTATTCTATACCTGCTGATATGGAACATTCTATGGAAATAATCGAACCAGGTGAAATTATTGATGTATTTACACCGGTAAGGCAGGACTATTTGTAAAAGTTATGAAAATCACAACTCTCAACAATAATATTCTCTTTATTGACTATTCAGGAGTAATCACCCATAAACAAGGTATTCTGAATATGGAAATAATCGAGAAAAGTATAAGAGAACTTGCATTAAGTAAAAAGACAGTCGCATTAGTCTTTGATATAAGAAATACCATTTGGGAAAATCAGGAAACTCACAATACATTATCAGCGGTCTCACGTAAAAAATTTAATGCTTCCAATTTCGGTTTTACCATTTACACAGCCATCGTGAATAATCGCTATGAGCATTTGGCTTTTGAAAATGAACACTGGTTTTATGATAAAATAAGTGCTATAAAATGGCTTCAAATTAAAATACAAGATATAAAATCAAATACAACACTGTGATGAATATAGAGCTGATTAAAAAACTTTCAAACAGACCCCAATTGTATGAGAAAGGCACATCTGCAATGTGGACAGACCCATACATATCGAAACAATTATTGGAATTGCATATAAACCCAGTTCATGATGTAGCAAGCAGAAGTAAAGTTAAGATTAAAAATATTTCAAATTGGATTTCAGAAAGGTCAAATAAGCCGAATATGAAAATTCTTGATTTAGGTTGTGGACCGGGACTTTATGCAGAATTACTCGCAAAAAAAGGACATTCAGTAACAGGAGTTGATTTTTCTGAAAATTCAATTCAATATGCAATCAAACAAGCAAAAGAAAAACATTTAGATATTGAATACTTAAACAAAAACTACCTGGATTTAGACTTTAATAACCAATTTGATTTAATAATAATGATTTATCTCGATTTTTGTGCCTTATTACCAAAGGAGAGAGATAAAGTATTGGAAAATATTTATAGAGCGTTGAAGAAAGATGGCTTGTTTATTTGTGATGTTGTAAACGAAAGAAACATTGACAAGAAAACAATCTCACAGTCATGGGAAGTACAAGATAGTGGATTTTGGAAGAATACACCTTATATTACTTTAACAAATGGTTATCATTATCCGGAAGCAAAAGTGCTTGCGAATCATCACATAGTAATTGGAAAGAATGATGCAATTGATACATACATTTTTTGGAGCCATTATTACGAAAAAGATAATTTGGTTCCTATCTTAAAATCAAAAGGTTTTACAGATATAGAAAACTATGAAAATATATTACCGGATAGTGATGATTGTTGGAATGGAGGAAATGTGACATTTTATGTATCAAAAAAATAATAATGCCAGCCGCTAATAAATAGGACTTTTTTGATAAAATCGGAGCACAGGCTATTTGGTACGCAGTATCCGGTTAAACAGAATTTATAATTCCGTTCGGTACTTTAGAAAATTTGTAGTTTTTTGCTTTCATTTTTCTTAGTTTGCAACTCCGCTCAGCCGAGGATTTAGCTCTTGATTCATAAATGTAACAACATACAATGCTGAATAGCCAATGGAATAAAAATTTTTTTAAAGATAGTTTATGGTAAATTTTGTTTTTAATGTTTCGTTGAAATATGTATTGCAAGAATGAACGATTACAATTTTTATAAAAAGGGAGAAAAGCATACATTAAAATCAATATTTTTGTGCAAAATATGGAATAACCTAATTTACAGGAACAGAGCTTTGTTTTAACTCAATTATTGCTATTTATTCCCTTCACTCAAAAAAGCATGATAGAAACCGAACGGCTTATTTTAGTGCCATTAACTTACGAACAACTTATTAAATATTGTAAAGCAGACAACTCCTTAGAAAAAGAAATGCATTTGAATGAAACATTCCGGATTATTCCGCCGGAGCTGAAGGAAGCGCTTGAACAAACCATTTTGCCTGATGTGGCAGATAAAAACAAGAATTATTTGTATTCTACCCTTTGGATTATTATTCTGAAATTAGAAAATAAGATGGCTGGCGATTTGTGCTTTAAAGGAGAGCCAAATGCTGAGGGTGAAGTTGAAATCGGTTACGGAACATATGAAGCGTTCAGAAAAAGAGGTATCATGACGGAAGCTGTGGAAGGGATGATCCGTTGGGCAGGGAAACAGCCCAATGTTAAAGCGATTATAGCTTCTACAGAAAAGGATAATATTGCATCTTCTTTAATTCTTGAGAAAAATAATTTTATAAAAACAGGAGAAACCGGAACCCTGTTTAACTGGCGATTCGAATTATAAAATACAAGTGTTTTTAGCTAATGGCTATTGGATGAATTATTGCGATAGCCTGTCTTGTCGAAGTACCAGTCGAAATATAAAGTTCCTGATGATCCGACTCAGTCGGCGAAATGCAGATACCTTTATTCATAAACAAGCATTTTTTTACACCACTTTTAAGGTGCGACTAAATAACATCATCTCAAAGTACAAAATTAAGTACCTGACTTTTTTGGGTGTCTTAATGACGAAAACAGGAAGAACGTACAAGTCTATTTTTTCTGAATTTTAAAAACTAATATTTCTCAAATCAACATTACCTCCGGAAATTATAATACCTACTTTTTTCCCGGAGAAAAAATTTTTATTCTCGAAAAGGGCGGCAACAGCTACGGCTGATGAGGGTTCAATGATGATTTTCATATATTCCCAGACAAATAACATAGCTTTTTTAATGGATTCTTCAGAAACTGTAAAGATGGAATGTACATTTTCGCAAATAATTGGAAAGGTGAGACTTCCCAGCGAAGTGCGTAATCCGTCTGCCATTGTTTGGGGGTTGTTAACAGGGATTAAACGTTTTTGCATGAACGATTGCCAGGCATCATTTGCCATTTCGGGTTCTGCAGCTATAACCAGTGTGCCGGGCGAAAAATATCTCACCGAAAGGGATGTACCGCTTAGCAAACCACCGCCTCCAACGGGAGCAATAATATAATCTAAGTGATCATCAACTTGTTCAATAAGCTCTTTTGCCACGGTTGCCTGCCCGGCTATTATCCTGTAATTATTGTAAGGATGTATTTCAACAGCTCCTGTTTCCGCAATCACTTTGCAAAGGGTTTCCTCCCTCGATTGTAGATTGGGCTTGCAAAAAGTTATTTTCCCGCCATAGTTTTTAACGGCTTCCACTTTCACCCGGGAAGAATTTTCGGGCATCACAATGTTTGCGTCACATTTTCGGAGAGAAGCAGCCAGCGAAAGTGCTGCGGCGTGATTACCAGAAGAATGGGTTGCTACGCCTTTTATTATTTCATCATCGGAGAGTGATAGAACAGCATTTGAAGCTCCCCGGAATTTGAAAGCTCCCGTTTTTTGAAAATTTTCGCATTTTAAAACGACTTCACAATCTGTTAATGCATCTAAAGTTTGGGAGGTAAGTACAGGAGTAAGGTGAATAAATGCCTTAATCCGATTGTGGGCGGCATGAATATCAGAAGCAGAGGGAACTGAATTCATACTTTCAGGCATTAATTTTTTCAACAATTTTTTCACAAGCAATATCAATCAGTTGAAAGGCTCGTTCAAAATCAATCATTCCTCCATACCATGGGTCGGGAACATTCAGGTTTTCACCAGGCTTGTCAGCATTCATCAGGTAATCTACTTTTTGCCGGTCGGAATCATTATGTGCATAATACATAACATCTCTGTAATTCATTGCATCCATGACATATATTTTGTCATACATCTCAAAATCAGACTTTTGAAATAGACGTGCTCTGTGTGCCGAGATATCAATTCTATGTTTTTTAGCCATAGCTATGGCTCTGCTATCGGGGGAATCGCCAACATGAAAATATTCCATTCCTGCAGAATCCACTTCAACACCCATAATGCCTTTTTTGTTGATTTTATGTCGTAAAATACCTTCTGCTAACGGGCTGCGACAGATATTGCCCATGCAAACCATTAATATTTTCATTTATGCAGTTTGAAAAAATATAAAACGGCTGTTTAGATTTTGATTTTCTTTTCAAGATCTTCTACATAATTCCGGAACTGCTTGTCGGTTTCAACCAAGTTGTTAACGGTTCTGCAGGCATGTAACACGGTAGCATGGTCTTTATTGCCACAATGCAGGCCAATAGTTGTGAGCGATGCTTTGGTATGTTTTTTTGCAAAAAACATGGATAGCTGTCGTGCCTGCACTACTTCCCGTTTTCTTGTTTTGGAATTCAAGGTATCTACCTGCAAGTTGAAGTAGTCGCATACGATTTTTTGAATATAATCTATCGAAATCTCTTTAGTTGTATTTTTTACAAACTTGTCAATCATTTGCTTGGCAAGTTCAATGGTAATGGCTTTTTTGTTAAGTGACGATTGTGCAAGAATGGAAATCAGCGCGCCTTCCAGTTCCCTGATGTTGGTTGTTATGCTGTATGCCAGGTATTCAATTACATCTTCTGGCATGGTAATTCCATCATTATACAGCCGTTTGTGCAGTATTGCAATTCGTGTTTCGAGGTCGGGTATCTGGAGGTCGGCAGCAAGACCCCATTTAAAACGGGATAATAACCGGGGCTCGATCCCTTTCATTTCTACCGGAGCCTTGTCGGAGGTGATAACGATTTGCTTGCTTTTTTGGTGAAGGTGATTAAAAATGTGAAAGAAAACATCTTGTGTTTTTTCTTTTCCTGCAATAAATTGAATGTCGTCAACGATAAGTACATCCATTATCTGATAAAAATGAATAAAATCATTCTGATTGTTATTTCTCACGGCATCAATAAACTGCTGAATCATTTGCTCGGCAGAGACATACAGTACCGTTTTTTCGGGAAATTGCTGTTTTACCTGTATTCCCACGGCATGAGCAAGATGGGTTTTTCCTAAACCGACATTGCTGTAAATAAACATAGGGTTAAATGCCGTTTTTCCCGGATTATTAGCAACGGCAAAGCCGGCAGAGCGGGCTAAGCGGTTACAATCTCCTTCAATAAAATTGTCAAAAGAGTAAGATTCGTTGAGCTGGGAATTAACTTTAATTTTCTTTAAACCAGGTATTATAAAAGGGTTTGGTATTTCTTTGGAGGAGCCTTTGTTAATATCAATGGGCATGGCTACAGATGGGTTATAGATACTCTTCTTGTTACTGGTAGGTACCTGTATAGTAAAAGGTGCTTCATTTTGATTAGATGATGAAAATGAACTATCCATAATTATACTGTATTCCAGTCGTCCGGCAGAACCCAATTCGCTTTTAATGGTTTTTTTAAGCAATGTAATGTAATGCTCCTCGAGCCATTCGTAAAAAAACTGACTGGGTACTAAAATTGTGAGAACCTGCTCTTCGAGCCGGATAGGCTTTATGGGTTCGAACCATGTTTTAAAACTTTGATAACTAATGTTGTCCTTAATTATTTTCAGACAATTACCCCAAACTTCATTAAAGTCATGCTTCATTAATAAAATTTTTTTTTATTTGGTTATCAGTTTTGTGGATTTTTGTAAACATTAATTTTTTTCCTTTTTATACTCATTATCAATGCCTGATATTACTAAGGATTTTAGTCATGTTTTTGAAAAACTTTTAAACAAAAGTGGCATTGAAAAAGTGTATAAAAAATTTTTTTTGGTATTGTTTTTTAAAAATTTTATTCATATATGGCAAAATAACTTTTTTAAAATTTAAATCGGGGAAGTAAAAAATCAAATATTGTATGTTTCAGAAATACAATAAAATAGAAAAATTAATTTTTAAAAAATGTATTTTTGAGTACTTCCCAAATTTAATTAAATTTTTGTAAAAAAAAATATTTAGCAAAAGAAATCACGAAAAAGGCACTTTTTTTTGAAAAACAGGTTAAGGTGTTACATTGAACAAAAATGGATAAATTGTAATGAAATACTTTTTAGTTTTTTAAATCGTTCAATGGTTGACTCTGCCTTATTCTTGCGTACTGAAAATTGGATTTTACACCTGTTTTCAAAATCTTGAGACTCAATTTTTATATCATCTTCTTTTAGTATTTTCATCATATCGTTCATTTGGAGGTAGTCAAACTCTATTACATAGGTTTCCATAACTATTTTTGTTATGGCTTCGGTTTGGTTTAGTGCATCTAATGTTGCTGATTTGTAGGCATTGATTAATCCGCTTACACCCAGTTTGATGCCTCCAAAATAGCGAACAACCACCACAAGTGTATTAGTAAGTCCCTTTGAAATCAATTGGTTAAGAATGGGTTTCCCGGCAGTCCCTGTTGGTTCCCCATCATCGTAGCTTCTTTGCGCAGATTTGTCGGAACCTAAAACGTAAGCAAAGCAATGGTGCCGGGCATCGTGGTATTTTTTTCTGATTTCTTCGAGTGTGTTTTTAATTTCCTCTTCTGTTTGTACAGGAAACGCATGTGCAATAAAACGACTTCCTTTGTCTTTGAATAAGCCTTCGCTTTGGTATTTAATGGTTTGAAATGTGTCTTCGAACAGCATCTGGATGGATATTTTCAGTTTTAAAAATACGATAAAATAATACCTTTGTTTCCACTTTTTACGAATAAATAATTAACTTGATACAATCTCACATTGGCGAATCGGCAGCGCTGTTAACGGCATTTTTTTGGACTATTACTGCGCTTGCATTTGAAGCTGCAAGTAAAAGAGTGGGCTCGTTAACGGTAAATATTTTGCGCCTGAGCATTGCTTTTGTTATTTTCTCTGTTTTTGGTTTCTTTTCTAGGGGAATTTTCTTTCCTTATGATGCCAGTCTGCATAATTGGTGCTGGTTAGCGTTGTCGGGGCTTGTTGGATTTGTTTTTGGTGATTACATGCTTTTTAGGGCTTATGTATTAATTGGAGCCAGAATTTCGATGTTAATAATGGCTTTAGCTCCCCCCATAGCAGCAATAACAGGGTGGGTAATGTTAGGTGAGGCTTTTTCGTTGCAGCATTTATTTGGGATGCTGTTAACGTTGAGCGGTATTGCCCTTGTAATATTAAAAAAGAATGAGCAAAAAACTGAAAGAATACGGTTTTCCTACCCCGTAAAAGGATTGTTAATTGCCTTAGGCGGAGCGGCAGGGCAGGGGATAGGTTTGGTTTTCAGCAAATATGGAATGCAGGACTACAATGCTTTTGCGGCTTCTCAAATCCGGGTGTTTACCGGAGCTTTAGGTTTCGGGGTTTTATTTTTTATTTTTCGTTCGTGGAAAAAGGTGGGGACAGCATTAAAAAGCAGGAAAACAATGAAAAGTCTTCTTATTGGTTCCTTTTTCGGGCCTTTTTTAGGTGTATCATTTTCTCTGATATCTATACAGTATACTACTACCGGTATTGCCTCTACAATTATGGCGATAGTTCCGGTTCTTATTATTCCTCCATCTATATGGTTTAAAAAAGAAAAAATTAAAAAAATTGAAATTGCTGGTGCCGTGATTGCAGTAATCGGAGTTGCTATTTTCTTTTTATAAAAAACTCCCGGCAGTGGGGTTGTCGGGAGTTACCAATAGATTATTATTCTTTATTTTTTAATACGCATTTGGTAAAATGA
Source organism: Lentimicrobiaceae bacterium (assembly GCA_023227965.1). Lineage (NCBI taxonomy): Bacteria > Pseudomonadati > Bacteroidota > Bacteroidia > Bacteroidales > Lentimicrobiaceae > Lentimicrobiaceae bacterium. The sequence goes on from JALOCA010000009.1 coordinate 29,901, forward strand.
CCTGTACACAAAATACAGGGCAATTATTAGGAAAACTGAACCCACAATAGGTCCGATACTTCTGAATCCTTCAGAAATGGCTATTTGCATTGCCAGCAAGCCAAAAAGTGTAGTAAACTTGATAATAGGGTTTAAGGATACCGAAGACGTGTCTTTAAAGGGATCTCCCACGGTGTCGCCAATAATGGTGGCTTCATGCAAAAGAGTTCCTTTTTCCTTTAAATCCACTTCCACAACCTTTTTGGCATTATCCCAAGCTCCGCCTGCATTTGCCATAAAAATTGCCTGAAACAGACCAAATACAGCAATAGAAATTAGGTAACTTACAAAAAATGAAGTAGGGTTAGCACCATTTACTGGTGCGGAAAAGAATGCAAAAGCAAGGGCAAACGAGAAAACGGCAATAAAAATGTTAAACATTCCTTTTTGTGCGTATTGTGTACAAATTTTAACCACTTCTTTCGACTTTTCGATGGATGCCTTTTTTTCGGCACCTTCATCCAAATTGATATTACGTTTGATATATTCTACGGCACGGTGAGCCCCGGTAGTAACAGCCTGAATAGAAGCACCTGTAAACCAATATATAACAGCACCACCACAAATAAAACCCAAAATAGTATAGGGGTTTAGTATATTCAATATAGATTCGGGCTCTATTCCTAACTTATTTTTAATGACCAGAATCAATGAAAAAATCATTGTTGTAGCACCCACTACGGCAGTTCCTATCAGCACAGGTTTTGCAGTGGCTTTAAAGGTGTTTCCTGCACCGTCGTTGGCTTCAAGGTAGTATTTTGCCTTTTCAAAGTCGGGAGTAAAGCCATAATCTTTTTCAATTTTTGTTGTTATTTCTTTGGTTTCTTCTATCAATGATAATTCATAAATACTTTGTGCATTGTCAGTAACTGGTCCGTATGAATCCACGGCTATCGTAACGGGACCCATGCCTAAAAATCCAAATGCAACCAACCCAAATGCAAAGACAGAGGGATAGATCATGTAATCGCTGAGTCCGTATAAACTGGCAAAGTAGGCTATTGCCATAAGCATAAAAAATACCATTCCGTTCCAGAATGCACTAAAATTGCCTGCTACTAATCCTGATAAAATAGTAAGAGAAGCGCCTCCCTCACGTGAAGCAGTAACAATTTCATTAACATGCTTCGATTTAGGACTGGTAAAAATTTTAGTGAATTCGGGTATTAAGGCTGCACCTAACGTGCCGCAGCTTATGATGATTGAGAGAATAAACCACAGGTTATTGGGAAGGCTTCCCAGTTGCCAGTAGCTGATAAGAAATGTTACAATGATAGAAAGCAGAGACGTTATCCAGACCAGTGCGGTAAGGGGAACTTCAAAGTCGAGATTTTCTTTATTTTCGTAACGTATTTTACTGAGTAATTTATTTATGTAGAAGGCAATGATAGAGGTTACTATCATTAGAATACGCATAAGAAAAATCCAAGTAAGCAGTTCGGTTTGATAAGTAATATCGCTAACAGCAAGAACTATAAAACTAATGAGTGCTACCCCGGTAACTCCGTAAGTCTCGAACCCGTCAGCGGTAGGACCTACACTATCTCCGGCATTATCGCCTGTACAGTCGGCTATTACACCAGGGTTTCTGGGATCATCTTCTTTAATGTTGAAGACAATTTTCATCAAATCTGAGCCTATGTCGGCAATTTTTGTAAAAATTCCGCCAGCTATCCTCAGGGCAGAAGCCCCTAACGATTCGCCAATGGCAAAACCTACAAAACTGGCTCCTGCATATTGCCTGGGAATAAATAAAAGGATGATAAGCATCATAATCAGTTCTACCGAAACCAGCAGTACGCCTATGCTCATCCCTGCATCCAAAGGTATATTCAATAATTTCAGCGGTTTGCGTTCCAAAGAAGCAAATGCCATGCGGCTATTGGCAAGAGTGTTCATCCTGATTCCAAACCATGCTACCCCGTACGAACCCAATATCCCCACAACTGACCAGCCGAGAATCAGCAAAACCCCTCCAACAGGCGTTTGTTGCAGGTATCCGAAATAAAAAGCTATACAGGCAGCAATAAACAATTCGAGAATTAGAAGAAATTTCCCCTGCTGAATAAGGTATGTTTTGCAGGTTTCGAAGATTACGTTGGCAATTTCTAACATAGAAGGATGGGAACGCAATCGTTTAACTTTTACAAATTGATACAACCCGAAACCCAGCCCTAAAACGCAGATAAAAAAACCGAAAATCAATAAATTATTTTGGCTTTCGGTTAATTGCGGAATTTTAAGGTCGGTTTCACTGGCAAGCGCTACCGCAGGAAAAAATAAAATAAGGATAAACACAAAAAGTCTTTTCATATGATTTTATTTTAAGTTATCAAAGCAAATTTAGGCAAGAATTTAAAATAAACAAACAAAAAAATGATTCCATGCAGTGTGTTTTTCCAGTTTAATGTAAAAAATACACTTACTTATATTATTAATATTTAATGCTATAAATGTAACTTTATCAATCAAAAAATATTATTTAGAAAACCAACAATAAATTACAGCACTTCATAACAAAACAGGTTTTTGAAAAAGTAAACTTTTTAATTCGGCTACGGAAAAAGAAGAGAATTGCAAAGTACAATTAGAACATTCATTCACTATTATCTGGTGAATTTATATACCTAGGTTCGGGTTAAGATTGTAAAACCATCTATATGATATATTTCAATATTTTACATTTCGCCGTAGGTGATGAAGTAATTGGACAAATAAAATATCGCATATCAAACACGGATGATACGAATGTAACGGATTGGGATGGATTATGAAAATCCGTACCTTATAGCAATCTTACCAAAACCTTTTTTATAAACCACTAAGGGCACAAGGAAGACACTAAGGATTTTCCCATTTGTGATTTTTAGCGGTTTCTTGTGGTTTACTTAGTAACCTAAGTTGGCGTAAGGTTGCAAACCATTTCTGTAGTATTTCGGCATGTTACATTGCGCCGCAGGGCGATAAAAACTTTTAAGGGTTTTTGAAAAAATAAACGTCCTTTCTATGGATGCTAAAACACTGACGGATAAATAGTAAAACCTGTTTTTCTATATTATTAAACGCTAAACAAAACTATTATTTCTGTTCCATTTCTATAAAACGGTATTTACTTACCTGCTTTAGTTTGCGTGTTGCAAGATCGAAATGAAAGTACTTATCAGGTTTAATGCCAGAAGAGAAATTGTTAGAAATATACTGGTTCATGAGGTAATCGAAAAAATAACTGCCATATTTTGCACCCGCATAAGCAGCAAGGTCATATATGTCGTTAATTTGCAATGAATCATATGTGTATTCAAAATACACTGACTGATTTAAAACATTAAACTTGAACGCACCGTCGAAATAATCTTTTGCACTTTCTTCGGAATAAAGCAACTTTTTACTGCTGTTCCTGGCGCTGTCCTGGTTATTAACCCCGGAAATTTCGAACCAACTACACAGATTTACAGAATTGATTCCAAACTCGTTGTATAAATGAATAGTATCGGCAAAATAGGCTTCATTGGTTACGGGAATAATATCTTCTTCAATTTGTAACTGTGCCATGTTAATGATATACATGTCGGAGTTATCGAGCGAGAGAAAATCCGTGGTTTCCAAAGGGGAGTACACTTTGAAATGCAATTTACCCAATTCTTCGGAAAAAGCATTCATGTACCTGGCAATGAATAACGAATCGGAAAGGAGTTTCAGGTATGTACTTTTGGCAAAAAGTATCGAATCTGTTTTCGTGGTATTGGTATTTTCTGCTTGCCAGCTTTTTAAGTTTATTTTGTAGAGATAGTCGGGAGAAAGTAGCATTATCGGAATTTCGCCCGCATTGGTAATGTACTTTTTTGCTAATTTCCGTTCAGCAGAACAGGAAATAAATAAGAAGAGGGCAGATAATATAACTATTATCAACCTTTTTCCTTTATTTTGCTTTTGCGATATTGGCATCCGGAATGTCTTTCGAGATAAGTTTGTTAAAGATAAAGTAATCATTTTGATGAATGCATTTTTTCGGCAAATCTTTTGCCAAATTCTATGCATTGGATTTCCGCTTCGTGGTGTGGGGTAAATTTAATAAACACGTTTTCGCCCATTAGGGTAAGTTTAAGGTTTGCCAGATTCGATTCAATAATTTTCTGTCCTTCACCACTCCATCCATACGACCCGAAGGCGGCAGCCAGTTTTCCCTTGTCTCTGATAGGGTTTATGAGAGCGAATAGGGTATAAATCTGCAGCAGGGTGTTTTGATTTATCGTGGGCGACCCAATGATAATGGCATTAGCCATGGCTATTTTTTGATCTATTTCTCCTGCGGGCATGGCTTCGATATCACAAACATCAGTTTCAAAGTTACCGGCTGCACGGATGCCTTCGGCAATTTTTTCAGCCAACCTGGCAGTATTGCCATATGCAGAGACGTAAGGGATAAAGATTCTGTTTTTAACGGGAAGTTGTTCGGCTGCAAGTGCGTATTTTTCGCTTAAATCCACATAACGTTTCCATTGCGAGCGCAAAACCGGACCGTGCCCGGGGCAAATTGCGTTTATTTGCAACGGGCGAATCTTTTCTATGGCTTTCAACATGAATTTGCTGTAAGGTTTCAAAATCACATCAAAATAATATTTAAAGGCATCATCCCAATTTTCCACCAGGTCGTCGAACATGGCTTCGTGGCAATAATGGGCGCCAAAAGAGTCGCAGGGAAAGAGAATTTTATCTTCTTCGAGGTAAGTGTACAGGGTATCGGGCCAATGCAGGTTGGGAGCCCCGATAAACCGAAGAGTTTTGTTGCCCAATGAAAGTATATCGCCATCTTTCACCACTTTGTTTTTGAATTCGAAGCCCAGCAGGTCGTTTAGGTAACGAATGGCGTTGCCACTTCCGACAACGGTAGCATCGGGTGCTGTTTCGAGGAGTTTGGCTATGCTGCCTGAATGATCAGGTTCGGTATGGTTGACGATGATATATTCTATTTCGGATGGATTGCACAGGGTGCTTAGTTTTGCAAGGTAGGAGTCCCAAAACTTAATTTTGGCTGTTTCTACCACAGCTTTTTTGTCGGAATTGATGAAGTAAGAGTTGTATGTGGTTCCATACCGGGTTTCCATCACAATATCGAATGTACGGAGGTCGGGGTCTAAAATACCTACCCAGTAAACATCATTGGAAACGGCTAACGTTTTATTGTTTTGCATAGGTGAAAATTGTTTGTGCAAAAATAAAAAAAGAAATCCACCCTTTTGCCGGATGGATTTCTAAATAATTCTGAGCTTCTGAAATTATTTTACAGGAATATTTTTCAGGGTTTCTACAAGAAAATCCCAAAACATTTCCACTGTTTTGATATTAACTTTTTCGTCCGGAGAATGCGGAAAACGGATGGTGGGACCAAAGGAAATCATATCCCAGTTAGGATAAACGCCTCCGAGTAACCCGCATTCTAATCCTGCATGAATGGCTCTTATTTCGGGTATTTTTCCGTATTTATTTTTGTAGATATCGCTCATGGCTTTAAGAACCGGTGATTGCATGTTGGGTTTCCAGCCAGGGTATTGTCCGTCGAAAACTGTTTCTGCGCCAGCCAGGGTAAACACACTTTCGGTAACGCTTTCCAGGTCGAGTTTTGCCGAATCAACAGAGCTTCTGAGCAAGCATAAAATTTTAACTTCGTTGCCTTCAAGATTAATGATGGCAAGGTTGTTAGAGGTTTCCACAAGGTCGTGCATATCGGCACTCATCCTGACAACGCCGTTAGGGCATGCATTTACGGCATGGATAAGTTTTTGTTGTGTGGCAACGTCCATCACTTTTTCGGGCATGTTGGCAGGAATGGCTTCTGCTTTTAAATCGGGTTCGGTAGAGGAGAGCTCGTTTTTAATTATGTTTTCGAAAGTGGCAAGCAACTGGAGGAATGCCTTTGCATGGGCACTGGGAAGAACGATTACGGCTGATGATTCGCGGGGGATGGCATTACGAAGGCTTCCGCCGTCAATAGTAGCTATGCGAATACCGAATGCATTTTGTGCCTGTTTAAGGAAGCGAAACAGTACTTTGTTTGAGTTTCCTCTGCCCAGGCTAATGTCCACTCCGGAATGTCCACCCTTGAGACCCTTTATATATAAGGTATAGGCAGAATATCCTGCGGGAACATTTTCAGGGGTAAACGTGAAGGTGATTCCGGCATTGGTTCCGCCGGCACATCCAACGTACAATTCGCCTTCGTCTTCCGAATCCATATTGAGCAGGATATCTCCTTTAAGGATTCCGCCTTTTAGTCCGAAAGCACCTGTCATACCGGTTTCTTCATCAATGGTAAGAAGGACTTCCACGGGTCCGTGTTTAATATCTTTTGATTCAAGTACTGACATGGCGGCGGCAACTCCGATTCCATTATCGGCACCCAGAGTTGTTCCGTGTGCTTTTACCCATTCGCCATCAATTTGCGGGCGAATAGGGTCTGTTTCAAAATTGTGTGCAGTGTCGTTATTTTTTTGTGGAACCATGTCGAGGTGTGCCTGTAAGATAACACCTTTCCGGTTTTCCATTCCTTTTGTGGCGGGTTTGCGGATGATTAGGTTGCCTACCTCGTCCACGATGGTTTCTAAACCTAATTGTTTTGCAAAATTAAATACATATTCCCTGATGGCTGCTTCATGTCCCGATGGATGGGGAAATGCACACAGGGCTTCAAAATTTTTCCATACGGAAGCAGGTTTTAAACCGCTTAATACAGTATTCATTGATATTCCTCCAGTGTTTGGTTAATACTATTTTTATTAGGGGCAAATATATGTATTTACTATTAATGCGAATCGAGGGTAAGAAATATTTTTGCCACTAAGTATCTAAGGTGCTAATACACACCAAGTTATTTTAAATAAATATTTTACATTTTGCCGTAGGTGATGAATGTTAGTAGAATGTTAATTTTTTAAGAAAAGATTGTCCACCGAAAATTATTTTTTAACGAACATAGAAGTATAAACTACCTGTCCGGTTTGCACTTTTACGATATACATTCCTGCCGGTAGCTTGTGTATGGGAAACATTACGGAAGTATTATTCAAATCCGGATTGTTCCATTCGCCGCAGATAACTCCCTGCATATTGTAAATTATACAATGTACATTGTTTACAACGTTTCCGGGCAAAATAAGGGAGATATAATTGTCGGCAGGATTAGGAATGATAGTCAAGCTGCCCGGTACAACTTCGGGTGTTTTTGCGGCGTTAAGTTGTTCAATAATCGTTTGCCGCCGTGTAAGAATAAAGGGTTTAATACCATAAGGTGTGTGCCCGTCAATGGCTTGTTCAAACCCGTTGTAAAAATCCTGGTCATCGTAACCCCAGTCCAATGTGCGGTAGGTATCGGCAAGTGCAGCCTGGGTAATAAGATTTTTGAGTGATTCAATACGCGGGAAAATAGTATCTGGATGGATAATTTCGCGCATAATAGTATCAAGGTATTGTTTGTAAAGGGTAAAAAAAACCGGAACTTTCAAAAGTTGTGTTACCATCGGACGGGCTTCGGAATGGTTCACCCAGTCAAGGCAGTTTCGTGTTGCCCAGTCTTTTCCCATCCAGTCAACCCCGAACGTGTTATCGGTGTCATAGGAAATAAAATCAAACTTTCCGCTGGTAGGGTTATCATACAGGTAATAATTATTTTTGTTGTAGGCGTAATCATCCCAATTGCCAGTAGCAATATCAATAGCGTATGCTTTAAGATATGCTTTTACATTCAGTCGTTTAGATATTGAATCGGGAAACGTCGTGTTATTTTTTATGCTAAGAAGCCGGATAAAATGGACTAAACCGGTATAGTCATCAAGTGTTTCATTAGTTTGTAAGTCGTAGGCTCTTCCGCCTGTTGCAGAACTGCTTCCGATATTTTTATAGGTTTGCGGATCATCGCCTAAATATACCAGGTCTGCAGGATAAGTGCATTTATACAGATTACCGTCATTGTCATCGAATACACGGCTCAGCCATTCTTTATCCATTTCTTCAAGGTTGGTGTATAAACCAAAATATTCTCCATTGATATACAGCTTAACAAAGCTGGTTCTGCGTTCAGGCATTCTGGCGTTTTTCCACACATCATAGAATAATTTTTCGCGGATAAGGGTAGGATCATTGTGTTGCCCGTTGAGATTAATTTTTTTTACGCCCTGGTATTTTCTTCCGGGAGCATAAGTATTGAAGCTTATCTTGAATGATTTTTTCTGCGAATAGCGGGAAGTATTACCCCTCAGGCGAAATCCTGTATTTTGCAGTGTATCGTGTAAAATTCCGTCACTGAAAACAAATTGTGCCATAAAATAATGGTTGGATAAAACATCTGTCAGAATCACCTGTAGGGAATCGGCAGGCAAGTTGATGTTTATGGATGAAACTTTTGTATCGTCAAACAGTGTATTCTTTTGCGAAAAAACAGAAACCGGGAGCAGGAAAAACAGAAACGCTAATATATACAGTTTTATCATATTATTGTATCGGGGTGAATACAAGTATAATTTTGTGCTACAAAATTAGGGATAATCAAACTTGCCCGGACAAATTCTTGCTAAAAAAGTGGAAACAAGCAAAATGGTTCTGTATACTTTGATATGGTGAAATAAAAAAAGAGGCTTTCTTATAAAGAGAGCCTCTTTTTTATGCAAGTTCAGGTTTTTTATTTAACCACAATAAACTTTGAGGATGAAACTTTTGTATTTGTACTTACCTTAATCACGTAAATACCATTGGAAAGACCGTTGCAGTTAATGATATAGTTATGCAAACCTTTACTTTGATTTTTTAGTTGCATTGTTTGCATCATTTTTCCATTTATATCGAAAACATTGATCTGAATATCCGACATTTTATCGAACTGGTAGGTTAAAGTAGTATAATCCTGTTTTACAGGGTTGGGATATACATTCAAATAATCAACAGAAACGGGTTGGGGTTGGGGATCATTGATGTCGACAAATTCACGGCATTCAAATAAACCGCTCCCGAAGGTTGCTGCATAAATAGCGCCAAAATTAAGCGTACCTGGTTTTGTAACCATTACAGTATCATCACCAACAATATACGGAACTTCCATCCAAGGACGTGATGTAATTTGTTGTTGTAACATGGTAACAGCAATATTTCCCATTCCGTTTCCATCCTGAACCCATTCAGGATTATTTATATCAGAACACGACCAGATACCTTCGTTTGTACCTAAGATAACACGGTTACCATTAGTATATTCAGTTAAGGAAGTATAAACAGGCATTGCAGGAAGATTTGCCTGCACGGAAGTAAATTCCGGTTGGGTAGTTGTAGCATTGGTGCTGCGGAAAACATAGTCTGTTTTTCCATATCCACCGATAGTAAGGATAACATTGTCGGCATTTGAAGGATCTGCGGTAATGGAAGTAACGTTATTATATCCTTTGCCGGAGGGTAAGGTAGTAGTAGTATAAATAATGGCGTCATTTACAACAGTAAGATCGAACACATATAAAATATTGTTACCACTTTTTGTAACAGCAGCATATAAATATTTACCATCTGCCGAAAAAGCGAAGCGCTGAGGAACTATACTTACATCACTAATGAGTTTAATCCATGTAGGAGTTTCTTTAAAATTCAAAGCTCCTGTTGTATAATATATTTCGCCCTTAGTAGACGTGGTAGTAACATTTATAACGCCAACTACAAATTTACTGGCTACAAGGTCCTTAATTCTTAAGGTATCCTCAGCGTTTAAACTTACATTTGAATAGTAATAAAACGGGAATTTTTGGTTGTTACTATATACCAATAAGGTATCACCGGGGTTAATGGCTTTTGTTAAAACTACATCCACGGTGTCTGTGCTTTCAGGATAATTAAAGTTTTCCCACATTGCAGCAGGGGTAAAGAGCATGTCAGAATTAGTAGGAGAAGTTATGCTATCGGGAAGAAATTCGTAAGTAGCTCCGCCCATGTCATCAGAACGTAAAAACAGGCTACCATCATTCGACCAGATGATAACTTTAGGGTTGGTTTGGGTAAGAAAACAAGGACCTCCCGAATTTACTGTTGCACTAACAACGGTAGCTTGTTGGGGGGTATTAAGATCTCCGGGGATATACCAAGTACCCCAGTCTTGTACACCACCGGCAACAGTACCTTCACCTGAGCAGGCTACCGAATAAAACTGTGATGTAGTATAGGTTTTATTCAATACATTTAATGACATAAAATCATCATAAGTAACGAGAATGCCAAATGCTGTACCCATATATACTATGGAAGAATTATTATTAGCAAAGAATATCTCAAAGTTCTGATAGGCGCTTGCGGCTTTTAATTCCCATGAATAATATCCATCAGGAAGTATTTTTGAACCTTCCCAAACGAAATATCCGCCAACAAGAAATTTTTCAGGATTATCAGGATAAACGGCTATAGAAACGGAATAACAACCTACATTATCAGCACCAAATATATCGAAATGACTGCTACCTCCTGGTCCAATGATGCGCCAGGTATTGCCTTTGTCTACGGAAAGATACACATTTTCGAGCTGGCCATATTTAATATCTCCAGAACCATCTCCGGCTGCTACTGCATACACGTAATTGGGATCTGAAGGTGCAAAGGCTATTTCAACCCTTCCTACTCCCTCAAGGGGAAGCTTATCAGGGTTAATTATACTATCATTTTCATCAACATATTTTTTAGATACGCAAGTGAACCCATTCTGGTTACCATCATTGGCAAAGTAAACAAGATTGCCGACTACAGCGCTGACTGTTCCGTCGGTTGCCACATCTACATCATAGGCGTTGGCAGATAAAGGAACCAGATTGCCGTTATCATTATAATTAGCTGTTTCCCACGTAAGTCCTCCGTCTTTCGACAATTTTAAGCCTGTATTTGTGGCAGCAAAAACTACTCCCCCCGGGGTAATGGCAATTTTATTAATAAAAGCCCAGTCAGTGTTCGAATTATTGGATACCGGACGGGTAGATTCGAGTAGAGTAAACGTGTTGCCATCGGTACTTTTGAATATGCCATGACCGATAATTCCTCCGAAATCAGTAAATGCCGTTTCCTGGAATATTTCGCCTGTTCCTGCATAAATATCACCGTTGGGGGCTTGTACCATACAATTTACATTCATGGATACATCGTCGGAACTTATCTTATGCCAGGTTAATCCGCCGGTAGTTGATTTGTAAATTCCGTCGCCAATGCTACCGGCAAAAATGGTTTTCATTTGCGCATCTCTTGAATCAACAACAATGGCTTTTGTTTTTCCTCCAACATTATCGGGACCCATATTGGTCCAGTTCAGGTTTAAGCCGCTGCCCGATTTGTGTGCAGTTTTTCCGGTTTTCAACGGATTATCCTTGACGGAAAAGGTACCTGCAAGAGTAGTTGAAAATACCGCCGCACCCATCATAACAGCTACTAAGCTTAACAGTAGATTTTTACTTTTCATATGATTTTGATTAATTTATAGATTATATTTCCGATATTAAAAAGTGGCACAATTTACAACCTTTTTGAAAATATACAAACACTAAATCTTCAAAATTTTCTACAATCTTTTTACATAGACAATGAATGACTTAACAATTTTTAACAAGCATCACGTTGACTGCCTTTGCTGCAATGGTTATTTTTGTACGCAAATTATTAAGGGTATGAATGAAATTAATATCAAAGAATTAAACGAACGCATCCGCACAGAAAGTGCTTTTGTTGACCTGATAACGCTGGAAATGCACAGGGTAATTATTGGTCAGAAACAAATGATAGAACGTCTGTTAATCGGGCTATTATCCAATGGACATATTTTACTCGAAGGGGTGCCGGGATTGGCAAAAACTTTAGCTATTAAGTCCCTTGCACGTACTATTGAATTAAAATTCAGTAGGATACAGTTTACACCTGACCTTTTACCTGCAGACCTGGTGGGAACAATGATATACAGTCAGAAAAAAGAAGAATTCATGGTACGAAAAGGTCCAATTTTTGCAAATTTTATTCTTGCCGATGAAATAAACCGTTCACCAGCCAAGGTACAAAGTGCGTTGCTCGAAGCCATGCAGGAACGGCAGGTTACCATTGGAACACAAACATATCAACTGGAGGAGCCTTTTCTGGTGTTAGCCACACAAAATCCTATAGAACAGGAAGGAACATATCCGCTACCCGAAGCCCAGGTAGATCGTTTCATGCTGAAAGTGGTGATAGGTTATCCTTCACAGGAAGAAGAAAAACAGATTCTTCGTCAAAATATCACAAGCGAGCAACCTGTTACCCGGACAATAGTAAAACCGGAAGATATTTTACGGGCAAGAAATATTGTAAGAGAAGTGTATCTTGACGAAAAAATTGAAAACTATATCACAGACATTGTCTTTGCTACTCGTTACCCTACAAAATACCGGTTGCAGAAATTTGAAAATATGATAAATTATGGTGCTTCGCCACGCGCCAGCATTAATCTGGCATTAGCCGCCAAAGCCTATGCATTTATTAAAAGAAGAGGGTATGTTATTCCTGAAGACATCCGTGCAATAGCCCACGACGTGTTGCGTCATCGAATTGGGCTGTCGTATGAAGCAGAAGCTGAAAATGTTACTACCGAAGAAATAATTAATGAAATCCTTAATTCGGTAGAGGTACCCTAAGCAAACTAAATTTTCTTTTTCTGTTCGTTAATAAATAAGGTATGGAAACTTCGGAAATACTGAAAAAAGTCCGGAAAATCGAAATTAAATCGAAAGGCTTGTCGAACCAGGTTTTTTCGGGACAATACCATAGTGTTTTCAAGGGAAGAGGAATGGCTTTCAGCGAAGTGCGCGAATATCAGTATGGCGATGACATCAGAAATATTGACTGGAACGTTACCGCACGTTTCAACCATCCCTATGTGAAAGTTTTTGAAGAAGAAAGGGAGCTTACCGTAATGTTGCTGATAGATGTAAGTGGCTCGAACGAATTTGGTACGCAAAAACAGTTAAAAGAAGAACTGATGACAGAAGTAGCTGCCGTTTTGGCTTTCTCTGCAATTCAAAACAACGATAAAGTAGGCGTAATTTTTTTTAGCGATCATATTGAAAAGTTTATCTCTCCTAAGAAAGGCTCAAGTCATATTTTACGAATTATCAGAGAACTTGTTGATTTTAAACCCGAAAGTCAGCAGACAAAAATCTCCGAGGCGCTTCGTTTTTTGAGTAATGCCATTAAAAAAAGGTGTACAGCTTTCATAATTTCCGATTTTATTGACAAAAATTTTGAAGAGGGGTTAAAAATAGCTTCCGGTAAGCACGATGTGGTAGCACTGCGGATAACCGATAAACGCGAAACCGTTTTGCCCGACATGGGCTTGGTTCAAATGTATGATAAAGAAACCGGCAAAACTCTTTGGGTTGATACTTCCTATAAGCCAACTTTAATGAAATATGTAAACTGGTGGTATGAAAATGAACGTTTTTTAGCTAATATATTTTTAAAAAATGGTGTTGACTCTGTTAAACTGGAAACAGGAAAGGATTTTATCCAGCCCTTACTCAACCTTTTTAAGAAGAGAGAAGCAAGAATTTAGTTTTTTTACATTTAACTATTAAAAGAAACAAATAGATGTATACTGTAAAACAATTCAGTAAAAATATTAAATACATATTTTTATTTTCTTGTTTATTATTTTCATTTTCACTTTCTGCTCAGGAAATCAAAGCGGAAGTAAAGCTCGATACCAACCAGATTGTGATAGGCGATCAGGTTACAATTAATTTATCCTTGCGTTTACCCAAATCATACCCGTTTCGTTGGACTGCATTACCTGATACACTTGCCGGCAAAATTGAAATAGTGAGCAAATCAGCCATTGACACAATCGTATCGGCTGATAGTAAAAATATTACACTTAACCAACACCTTACAATAACTGCTTTTGATTCGGGATATTATGCTATACCTCCCTTTAGCTTCGCTTATCATAAACCAGGGGACACCACCACGTTGTTTGCTGAAACAGAAGCTCTTTTGCTAAATGTTACCACTGTAGCTGTTGATACTACAAAAGCCATCAAGGACATAAAACCATTAATGGGTGTTCCCATTACTTTTGGAGAAATACTTCCCTGGCTGGGTGGGGCATTGGCGCTGGCAGGCATCATCGCATTTATTGTTTATTATTTTAAAAGGAGAAGAAAAGCATTGCCATTGTTTAATTTTCCTGTAAAACCGCCTTTGCCTCCACACGAAAAAGCACTTATTGCCCTGGAAGAGTTAAAAAACAAAAAACTCTGGCAAACTGGTTTTGTAAAAGACTATCATACTGCCGTTACAGATATTATCAGACAATACATTGAAGAAAGATTTTTTATTAATGCAGTGGAAATGACATCGGATGAAATATTGTGGGCGGTTAAAGGAAATAACTTCCCGATGGAAATAGCAGATAAGTTGAGAGAAATACTTGTGATAGCTGATCTCGTAAAATTTGCCAAAGAAATGCCTCTTTCACTACATAATGAGCAAAGTATGGCTTATGCTTTTGATTTTGTGAGAGCCACCCTCCCTGCAACTGAAACACAGGAAACAACGAAAGAAAAATCTTTAGAAATTATTTCTCAACCACCTAAGCTTGTTTAGTTATGTTCAGCCATTTGTATTTTGTACAACCTTATTTTTTGCTGTTGTTGCTGGCTGTTCCCGTATGGATAGTATGGCATAAACTAAAAAAACCAAATTTACATGCCCATATTCAGGTTTCCACGTTACAGCCGTTTGCAAATATTACATCGGGATACCGGCAGCGTTTTTTTTCATATTTTTGGATATTGCGGATGCTGGCTTTTGTATTACTTGTGATAGCCTTAGCCCGGCCTCAGTCAAGTCTTTCGCGGCAGGATATTTCTGTTGAAGGAATTGATATTATGCTGGCTACCGACATTTCGGGCAGCATGCTTGCCGAAGATTTCAAACCTAACCGGTTGGAAGCAGCTCAGAAAGTTGCAATTGATTTTATTAAGGGACGACCTAACGACCGTATCGGTTTGGTTGTTTTCAGTGGCGAAAGTTTTACTCAATGCCCCCTAACCACTGACCATTCTATACTTATTAATCTTTTTAAGGATATCAAAAGTGGTATGATAGACGATGGAACTGCCCTTGGCGATGGGTTGGCAACGGCGGTGGACAGGCTCAGAAACAGCAAAGCCATCAGCAAAGTCATCATTTTGCTCACCGACGGTGTAAACAATATGGGTTCTCTCGACCCTATTTCGGCTGCCGAGATTGCCAAATTGTATGGAATCCGTATTTATACAATAGGCGTGGGAACCTATGGAACAGCTCCTTATCCCGTGCAAACTCCTTTCGGAATTCAATATCAGGAAATGGAAGTTCAGATTGATGAACCCTTGCTGAAACAGGTAGCCCAAATGACTAACGGAGGTTATTTCAGGGCGATAAATGAACATAAACTCGTGAAAATTTATCAAAAAATTGATAAATTAGAAAAATCAAAAATTGATGTTACCGAATTCAGGAAAAAAAAGGAGGAATTTTTACCTTTTGCCCTCATCGCATTGATTTTGCTTGTCATTGAAATGGGATTGCGTTATACAGTTTTCAGAGTTTTACCCTAATTAAATACCAGCCTTATTATGTTTCGATTTGCTCATCCATTATTTTTTTACGGTTTTTTACTTGTTCCATTACTTGTGCTGGCGTTTGTGTGGATGCAGAAACAAAAAAAAGATGCTCTTGCAAAATATGGAGATGCAACTGTAATTCATCAGCTTATGCCCTATGTTTCGCGACAGCGAAGCATTATCAAATTTATTCTTCTCATTTCTGCCTGCATTTTTATTATTATTGGGCTTGCCGATCCACAAATCGGGTCCAAAATTGAAAAGATAAAACGCAAAGGTATTGACATTGTCATTGCACTTGATGTGTCGAACAGCATGTTAGCAGAAGATATCAAACCTAATCGTCTTGCCAAGGCAAAACAATCCATTTCAAAACTTATTGATAACCTCGAAAGCGACCGCATCGGGATTATTGTTTTTGCCGGAAAAGCCTATGTGCAGTTACCTATTACAAACGATTATGGAGCCGCAAAACTTTTTCTGTCGAATATCAGTACCGAAATGGTTCCTACGCAGGGAACGGCTATAGGCGAAGCCATCAATATGGCATCGCAGTCTTTTAATAACTCTAAGGCTACTCGCGTAGTCATTGTAATTTCTGATGGTGAAAATCACGAAGATGATGCGATTGCTGCTGCCAAAGAAGCTGAGAAACAAGGCATATTTGTTTATACCATCGGGATGGGGCTCCCCGAAGGTGCACCCATACCCGTTTTTGATGATAACGGATTCCAGGTGGATTATAAAAAAGACATGGATGGCAGTACCGTGATTAGCAGGCTGAATGAAGATTTGCTACGCGAAGTTGCCCACACGGCTAAAGGAGCATATGTAAGGGCAAATAATATGGAAGCCGGTTTGGATAAAATATTTGAAAGTTTCACACGACTTGAGAAAAAAGAATATCAAAGCCGTTTGTTTTCCGATTATGAAGACCGTTTTCAGTATTTTCTGCTGATTGCTGTTGTTTTAATTTGTATAGAAATTATCCTTGCCGAACGTAAACCTAAATGGGCTGGTAAAATAAATCTGTTTGGCAAAAAAGAATAACTTTGTGTAGTTTATGTTTGAAAAATTATATATATCATTTACAGGTATTAAGATGAAAAGGCAAAATAAATACCGGTTTTTAGTCCTGCCATTACTCTTCATTCCGTTATTGCTTTCTGCACAAAGTGAAACCCATTTGCTTCGGCAGGGCAATAAGTTGTATGAACAAAAAAAATATAAAGATGCGGAAATAAACTACCGCAAAGCCGGCAGCAAAAGTAAAAATCCTTTTCGGGCAAATTATAACCTGGGAAACAGCATGTACAAACAAAATAATTACAACGAGGCCGCCTCAGTATATCGTGAATTACTAACCCGTAAAAGCGATAAAAAAAATCTGGCAAAAGCCTACCACAATCTTGGGAATTCATTGCTGCAGGATAAAAAATACGAAGAGAGTATCAAATCCTATAAGAATGCACTCAGAATTAATCCTAAAGACAACGATACCAAATATAATCTCGAATTTGCCAAACGAAAACTGCTGCAAAAACAACAGCAACAAAAGCAAAAAAATAATAATAAACAAGATAAAAAACAGAACGATCCCAAGCAGGATAAACAGCAGCCGCAGCCGCAACAGCAAAAACAACAGCAACAAAAACAAATTTCGAAGGAAGATGCCGAACGTATGCTTCAAGCATTAAAAAATGATGAAAAGAATACTCTGGAAAAACTTAAAAAACAAAATGCCAAAAAAGTAAAGGTGGCTGTTGAAAAAGATTGGTAATTTAAAAAATACACAAAATGAAGCAAGTAGCTTTTTTGTTTTTTTTACTTTGTTTTTTTGCCGGAAATGTTTTTTCCGAGGATGTAAAATTCACAGCTACAACAAACGGTAATGTGGCTGTTGGCGAGCAATTTGTGCTTGTGTATTCGGTGAATGCCGAAGCCAATCGGTTTACGGGTCCTTCTATCAAAAACTTCGACGTTCTTGCGGGACCAAACCAGTCATCAAGTTCGAGTATACAGATTATCAATGGAAGTGTAACACAAACGGTTAGTTTACGTTACACTTACTATTTGATGGCTAACAGCGAAGGAACTTTTACCATCCCCCCGGCAAGTGTGTTTGTAAACGGGAAAAAATATTCTTCAAATACAGTTACAATTCGGGTAAGTAAGGAAAGTTCAAATGCTAACAGCCGTACCCCAAACCGTCAGAATTATCGGCAACAGCAGAATGATTTCAGTGATGAAGTTAAGGGACAGTCGGTTTTTTTGAAAGCCAATGTAAATAAATTTAACCCTATGCAGGGTGAACAAGTTTTGGTAACCTACAAAATATATTTTAAAGGAGTTCAGATATCTCAATTTGCAATAAACAAATTAGCTACATATTCAGGTTTCTGGGCACAGGAACTCACAAAAGAAAACACAAAACCAAAGCTTTATACTGAAATTGTTGATGGCGAAAGATATAATGTAGCCGAGATACGAAAAGTGGCATTATATCCTCAAAAAACAGGCAAGTTAACCATTGCTCCACTTGAAGTGGAAACATTATGCCAAATGCTTTCAAAAAACCGCAGGCGTTCCAATGACCCTTTCTTTGATGATTTTTTCAGCGACTTTTTTGGTCCTACAGTGCAGAATGTTAAGAAAACGCTTAAGTCAAATAGCCTTTCAATTGATGTGAAACCTTTGCCTTCCGAAGGCAAACTTTCAGGGTTTTCCGGAGCAGTGGGCAATTTTGTAATGAAATCGGAAATTGACCGTACTTCGCTCAAGGCTAACGAATCGGTAACTCTTAAAATAAGCATTTCGGGGAGTGGCAATCTTAAACTGATTGATAAAGTTGATGTACAGCTTCCTCCTGATTTTGAAACCTACGACCCGAAAATTACTGACCGTATCAACACAAGTGAATCTGGAATTTCAGGCACACGAACTTTTGAGTACCTTATGGTTCCGCGCAATGCCGGAAAATATACTATTAAGCCTGTGTTTTTTAGCTATTTCGATCTTAATAAGCAGAAATACATCACACTGACTTCTCCGGAATTTGTAATTGATGTGGCTAAGGGCGATGGAAAGCAGGCTTCGGTAACATATTCCTCGCAGGAAGAGGTAAAAGTTTTGACAAATGACATCCGTTTTATTAAAAGCCAGCACTTTGTATTGCAACCCATCAACAGTTTCTTTTTTGGCTCGGGTTTGTTTTATCTACTTTGGCTGCTTCCTTTTGTATTGCTGGGAATATTTATTTTTGTAAGAAGAAACAGCATTAAAAAACGCAGCGACCTGGTAAAAATGAAACACCACCTTGCGAATAAAATTGCTGTACAACGTCTGAAAACAGCGCAACAATTTCTGGAAGCCCGCAAATCGGATGATTTTTACGAAGAAATATCCAAGGCTCTCTGGGGTTACCTGGGAAATAAATTCAATATTTCCCTTGCAGAGTTGTCGCTTGATAATGTAAAAATAAAGCTTTTGCAACATAATATTAGCGAGCCGATTATTTCTGGGTTTATGAATACACTGGATGACTGTGAATTTGTCCGTTTTGCACCAGGAGAGCCTTTTGAAAATATGGAATCAGTATACCAAAAGGCAAAAAATGTGATAATCAATATTGAAAAAGAACTTAAAACATAATTGGTTATGATAAATTGTATCAGAATAAAATATGTATTTATAACTGTGTTAATGCTTTTTGCAGTACATGGTTTTTCAGGGGATTATCAGCAACTCATAAAGCAGGCAAATAAAGATTATTCTGCCGGTGAATATAACAAAGCAATTTCAGGTTACGAGAAAGTGATAAGCCAGGGCTACACCGCTGCTGAACTGTATTACAATTTGGGGAATGCGTATTTTAAAATAAACGATTATCCTTCTGCCATACTTTTTTATGAAAAAGCCTGTAAGCTTAAACCTAACGATGATTACATAGAAACAAACCTAAAAATTGCCAACAGTAAAATAATTGATAAAATTGAACCGATTCCCCACTTGTTTTACAAACGATGGTGGTTATCGGCACAAAACCGCTTTACGCTCAACGGTTGGGCGGTTTGTATCATTATTACGAGCGTTTTATTTTGCCTGTTTGCAGGCATTTATCTGGTTTCTGCAAAGCTTATTTTTCGTAAAACAGCATTTTGGAGCGCAATCCTGCTGCTTTTTGTAACATTATTATCGTTTACGCTTGCGTTTCAACGATACAATTCCATTCGTAACCAGCAGGAAGGAATAGTGTTTTCGCCGACGATTACGGTAAAAAGTTCGCCCGATGCAAACAGCACCGACGTATTTGTAATTCATGAAGGCACTAAGGTAGTCATAACCGACCGGCTCGACAGTTGGGTAGAAATAAAAATTGCCAACGGAAATGTGGGTTGGATACAAAAAGAGCTTCTGAAAACCATTTAAATATGCCCAAACCAATTCACTAATTCGTAATTCGTAATTTGTAATTCGTAATTTGTAATTTATAATTTGTTATGCCCTTAATCGGATTGCTTTCTGATACACATGCTTACCTGAACCCCCAACTGATTCCTTTTTTCGAAAAATGCGATCAGATTTGGCATGCCGGCGACTGGGGCAGCATGGAAGTGGTGAATGCCCTGCAAGCGGAAAAACCGGTTAATGCAGTGTATGGCAATATTGACGGGTACGATATCCGGAAAGTTTTCCCAAGGCACAATGTGTTTTTTTGTGAAGAAGTGAAAATATTATTGATACATGCCGGAGGCTACCCCGGGAAATATTCTTATGAAACGCAAAGTCTGATTGAACGTAACCAACCTCAGCTTTTTATCTGCGGACATTCCCATATATTGAAAGTAATTAATGATTCACAAAATTATTTGTTGCATATTAATCCTGGTGCTGCTGGCAAATTCGGTTTCCATACCGTAAGCACAGCCGTACGTTTTGCAATTGACGGAAATCGCATTCACAGTCTTGAGATACTTGAAATGAAAAAATAACAGCGGGAAGGGAAGGGGAGGTGCCTTCTGCAAAATGCGGGTTTCTATTCGCTATAAAGTAGATATTTTTTACGCTTGGCTTTGTATTTTTCCAAGTCCGATTGCCAGCTTTTACGAATCTCTTCTTCGCTTAATCCTTTAATTATCTGTTCACGCAAGCGTGGCGAGCCCGCCAGTTTATCGAAAAAGGTGTTAAAAAATAATTTGTTGTCGGGTAAAATTTTATACATATTTATCAGCCAGCCAAGGTACAAGCAGGCAGTTCTCGTCCTGAACTTTTCTGCGGAATCTCTCAGGTTAAGTCCGAAACAGGAAACGCCATCGTACAGGGGGGCATAAGTCGTTTTGGGGTCTCCTTTGGGTGTAAAGCAAAAATCTTTTTTGGGGTAATCCGGATGACCGATCATGGTAAATGAAGCAGAAGTGCCCCTGCCTACACTTACATTCGTTCCTTCGAAAAGGCAGAGAGAAGGATATAGCAGAACCGCTTCCGGGCAAGATAAATTAGGGGAAGGGTTAATAGGAAGCACGTATTGCATACTATGTGTGTAATTTTCAATGGCAACATACCTCAGCCGACATTTTTTGCCACCGTGCAACCATCCTTCTCCATTTATCATTAAAGCATATTCGGCTATCGTAAGCCCGTGCACAATGGGAACCGGATGCAGTCCCACAAAAGAGCGGTAAGCTGTATCCAGCACAGGACCATCTACATAAAAACCGTTGGGATTAGGTCGATCGAGGACAAGAAGTTCCACATCATTTTCGGCACAGGCTTCCATTACGTAAGTGAGTGTTGAGGAAAAAGTGTAAAAACGTGCGCCCACATCCTGAATATCAAATATAACCAGATCGATATCTTTAAGGTCTTCAGCCGTGGGTTTCAAGTGTTTGCCATACAGGGAAACAATAGGCAAGCCAGTTTTCCCGTCTAAGGAATTATTCACCTTTTCGCCTGCCTGTGCGTTACCGCGAAAGCCATGTTCGGGGGCAAAGACTTTTGTAACGGCAAAACCTGCATGCAATAAACTGTCCACCAAGTGTGTTTTCCCTATGAGTGAAGTTTGATTGGCAACCACTGCGATATTTTTTCCCTTCAGTAATTCAAAATATTGACTTGTGCACTCTGCACCTGTATGAATGCCGTTGGCAGGTAATTGGTTTTGTGGATGGGCACAGGCAACGGGTAATAAAAAGAAAATTAACAAAAAATGTTTATATAAACACTGTATAAACAAATGCATATATGGGTTCCCTGTCGCGGGTTTCTGAATCAGTATCTTCATATGGCTTTCTTTTTTACTTTTGCTAAAAAATAATTCTCTGTGCGTCCGGGACTGTTTATTGCACGTAAAATTCTTTCCAAAAATAAGGAAAATTTTTCACGACCCATCGTCAACCTCGCTGTAGCTGCTATTGCGCTGGGTATGTCGGTAATGGTAGTATCGGTAGCCATACTCACGGGTTTCAGGCAGCAAATTCGTGATAAAGTAAGCGGGTTCAGCGGGCATATCCAGATTATTCCTTATTCTACCAACAAATCCTTGGAATCTCCGCCATTGTTTAAATACCAACCTTTTTATCCGTCCCTTGGCAAACAGAAGGGCATCAGCCATATTCAGGTTTTTGCTACCAAGGCTGGCATCATCAAAACTGATAAAGATATTCAGGGCGTGGTTTTCAAAGGCATAGGACGCGATTACGACTGGAGTTTTTTCGACAGCCACCTCAAGTCAGGTAAAATTTTACAGATTTCAGACAGCGGAAGATGCGACCAGGTATTGATTTCAAACCTTATTTCCCAGAAACTTAGGCTAAAAGCCGGTGATAATGTACGTATGTTTTTCGTTATCAACAACCAGCCACGCGGAAGGAAATTTACCATAGCTGGTATCTACGAAACCGGACTCGAAGAATTTGACAATACTTATGTTATCGGCGATATTTATCATATTCAGAAATTAAACAACTGGGGTGCCGATTCGGTAGGTGGTTTTGAAATTTATGTAAAAAATTTCTCCGACATTACAAAACTGGGCAAACAAACTAACCAAAACATTCCTGTGCAGACCGAGGCAGTAACGTTGCGCAACCTTTATCCCCAGATTTTCGACTGGCTTGATTTACAGGATACCAATGTAATAATTATCCTTACACTGATGGCACTGGTGTCGGCGATAACTATGGTCTCCACCTTGCTTATCCTTATTCTTGAGAAAACCAATATGATAGGCATCCTTAAAGCACTTGGTGCCCAAAACAGGCTTATCCACAGAATTTTTTTATACAAAGCACTTTATATCATCGGGAAAGGAATGTTTTGGGGAAATATTGCCGCCATCGGTATCTGCTGGCTGCAGCTACATTTTGGATTTATTAAGCTTCCCCAGGAGTCGTATTATATGTCGGTAGTGCCCATACAATTAGAAGTGCTGCCCATAGTGGGAATCAATGTGGCTACCTTGCTGATATGCATGTTAATAATGCTCATTCCATCGCATATCGTTTCACGCATTCAGCCTGTTAAAGCGATTCGGTGGGAATAAAACAAATGCTATTTTTTTTGAGAATTTGCTTATGGGAACTAAAGACTAAACATAACTTTACTAACAGTGCGAAATAGAGTTAATCAGGCGCAGTTCCTTAATTCCTAATCCCTATTTTCCGATGCAAAAATTAGAAAAAATATTCCCCAATATCTCATCGGTAGTAATTTCACCTGTGATTTCACCCAAGTGATGGAGTACCATCCGGATGTGTTCGGCGATAAGATCTGTAGAAAGTGGTATTTGCAAGGCTTCCCGGGCTTCCGCCAATGCGGAATTTGCCAGTTTAAGTGCTTCATAATGGCGCAGGTTGGATACTATAGTGGCATCATATATATTAGTCCCATCCTGTAAAGGTTTAAGCAGCGATTCGATGATAAGGTTGATGTTTTCCTTGCGTTTTGCCGAGATAAAAATCGTCTCCATTTCCACCAGATCGCTGAAGTTATGGGGTGATTCCACCAGTAGGTCGGTTTTATTCCCTATGAGGATGATGCGTTTGTTTTTATCTTCTATGTGTTCTAAAAGGTCGTTGATTACTTCCCGTATTTCAATTAGTGTGGCAGTATTAATATCGAACACGTACAGTATGATTGCCGCAGAGTTGATTTTTTCATAGGTGCGTTCTATGCCGATGCTTTCAATAGTATCCTGAGCTTCACGCAACCCGGCTGTATCAATAAAACGGAACGAAATACCATTGTGGGTAATTACATCTTCAATGCTGTCGCGCGTGGTTCCCGGAATTTCTGAAACAATGGCACGTTCTTCGTTCAGCAGGGCATTCAGTAGTGTGGATTTTCCCACGTTGGGAGCTCCGATAATGGCAACGGGGATGCCATTTTTCATTACATTTCCTAGTGTAAATGACGAAATTAATGTTTCAATTTGCTCTTGCAGGGTTGTAACCAGCGCTATAAGTTGATTTCGGTTGGCAAATTCTACGTCTTCTTCGCTGAAATCTAGCTCCAGTTCGAGCAATGATGCCAATCCGACCAATTGCTCGCGTATATATTTGAGAGTTTGTGAAAATCCGCCTCGCATTTGTTTTATTGCCAGATCGTGCGATGATTTCGAATGGGAAGCTATAAGGTCGGCTATGGCTTCGGCTTGTGAAAGGTCGTATTTGTGGTTTAAAAAAGCCCTGAGGGTAAATTCGCCGGGTTGGGCTAAACGGATTCCCTGTTCGATAAGAATTTCAATGATTCGCCTTTGAATGTATAATGAGCCATGGCATGATATTTCTGCCACATCTTCGCCAGTGTAAGAATGGGGAGCTCTGAAAATACCCAGCAATACTTCATCTACCACCTCAGTTCCCCCGGTAATCCAGCCTAAATGAAGGGTATGTGAGGGAGCATTGATTAGGTCGAGCTCCTTTTTCCCGGGAGAGAAGCAACGGGTAAGCGTCTCAAAAGTCTTTTCACCGGAAATTCTTATTACAGCTATGGCAGCCATTCCGGGGGCTGTGGAAAGAGCGCAGATTGTATCGCGCAATCCGGACGAATACATCGGAGAAAACATATTTTTGTTAATTTTGTTAATTCAAATACAAAGTTATAATAAAAAGCATTCATAGAAATAATTTGTTAGTATTTGACTATACTTAATCACTTTTATTTAATTTTTCCGATATGAGTATTTTAGTAAATAACAATTCGCGGGTTATCGTTCAGGGCTTTACCGGCAATGAAGCCACTTTTCATGCCACCCAGATGCTTGAATATGGAACAAAAATAGTAGGGGGGGTTACTCCCGGAAAAGGAGGAACCCAGCATTTAGGGTTACCCGTTTTCAATACGATGTTAGATGCTGTAAAAACCACAGGAGCCAATGTTTCCATTATTTTTGTTCCTCCACCTTTCGGTGCTGATGCCATTATGGAAGCTGCCGACGCGGGAATAGAAGTTATTGTATGTATTACCGAGGGCATTCCGGTGAAGGACATGCAGAGTGTAAAAGAATTTCTTTGCAATAAAAAAAACCGTTTGATAGGACCCAACTGTCCGGGTGTCATTACTCCCGGCGAAGCCAAAGTAGGCATTATGCCTGGTTTTATTCATAAACCGGGAACCATCGGACTCATTTCGCGCTCGGGAACCCTTGCATACGAAGCCGTTGATCAGATTACCAAAGCTGGTCTCGGACAGTCAACCGGAATAGGAATAGGGGGAGACCCAATCATCGGAACGACTATGAAAGATGCCGTAAAACTGTTTATGACTGACCCTGCAACGGAAGGAATAGTAATTATCGGTGAAATTGGCGGGAACATGGAGGCAGATGTTGCGCTCTGGGTGAAAGAAAACGGAACCAAACCCGTTGTAGGTTTCATTGCAGGAGCTACGGCACCCAAAGGCAGAACGATGGGACATGCAGGGGCTATCATTGCCGGAAAATGGGAAACGGCGCAAGCAAAACAGCAAATCATGATCGAATGCGGAATTCATGTTGCTTATTCTCCCGCAGAAATCGGGGCTACTATGCTCAATGTTTTGAAAAAGAAATAGATTTTCGCTTTATTACCTTGCTTTTTATTTCGGGGACAAATTCATATGCCCCTAAATCGGGAGCACCATCGGCTATGCGATATACTCCATTGATATCCCGTCTTATATCACTGAATGCAGAATTGATTACCGCAATGTTACCTTTATTTACGGCAGCCGAAACAATAGTATCTAAAGCAAAATCATTTATTTCAACATCGGTAAACCAGGGTTCTTCATTTTTGATACAATTATTGAAATATAAGGAATTGCTGATGTTTATATTGGTTTTCATGAGGCAATTTTCAAACTGATAAATAAAAGCAGCTTTTTTGCCATTATCCAATAAAACCTCATTGTACTGATTCCCGAAAATGATACAATTGCCAAAATATGCGTTTGCAAGGTCGCGTGGTTGTTCATTACCCAGAGTATCATAGTAGTAATTATTGAGAACCAGAGCTTCATTTTGCCTTACGGTGTAATTCCAGTAATTTCCTATGGTGCAGTGCCTGAAATCGTAATTTCCACCAAAACGCAAAAAAACAGAACCTTTTCCGCAATTACCAAAAATGCTATTGCTGGCTCTTACGTAACTTCCCTGTGCAAGCAGTGCTACTTCCCCCATATTATAGATAAGTGTATTGTCAAGTACCAGTGTAGGTTCGGTAGAAGTTCCGGTAGTATCGGCTTGTATGCCTGTTGTTCCATTTATAATGACGGCATAGTTAATCCTGTTGTTTTTACTGCCTGGCGACAGCCAGATTCTGTCCCATTGTGCGGGAATATTGGCATATTCATCTTCGAGTCTGTCTCCCCGGAAAATTATGGGTTGTTCCTTCGTTCCGTCCACTTTCAGCGTTCCATCTCGGCGTACTAAAAGAAAGGCTCCGTTATGGAAGTAAACTTTTGCCCCGGCTTCAATAGTCAAAGTGTATAACGAGTCAACTGTAAAAGAACCATAAATGACGTGGGGTTTGGCGGCAGTGAAAGTATAGTCGCTCCCTAAAATAGCATTATTATAAAAGTGAGCATCCTGTCCCCATGCTACAAGTTTAACGTACTGTGTTTTTCCATTGGTCTCAAAAAGCAGGGAGTCGGACTGTATAAGAGGGCTGTCGGTGTTATTCGGATTGATGGTAACTTTTACAAAAATATATAAACTGTCTTTTCCAGCTATTTCAATATCGCTTACATTAAGGGCAGGGTTACCGTCAATATTGATTCTGAAGGGGGAGCTTTCGCCCCGCATTAAATGGATAGATTTAATATTCAGCGAGTTTTTATAATTATTATACACCATTAGGGTGCGGGTTGAAGACCCAAGTGTGGTAAAAACAGTATCGAAAATAACGGTATCGGTAGAAAAAGCTGGTTGGTGCGTGGGATTATCATCAATTATATCGTTCTTATTACACGAAAACAGGAAAACCGATAGTAAAAAAAATAATGAAGTAGCTGAATACAGCCGTAGAAGCCGGAAGTTGTACATGAAAAAATTTTCGGTCAAAATTAATAAACTCATCAAGAATAACGCAACGAATCCTGTAAAATTACTTTTTTGCCTTCAATACTCCTTTATTTAGGTTATGGTCATGATCTGGCTTGATTGGAAACCTTAGAGGGGTTGATAACTACTTTCTGGAGTCTGATTTCTTCCTACAATATACAATATTGTTGATTAACAATAGTTTAATATATGTTTTTCCATAAAAATAAAATCAGAAACAAAAATAAAAAAAACATTAAGGCTTATTCGATTTCTTCTTCTGTTTCTTTAATTTCATCATCTTCTTTTACCATGCGTTCATCATTTTCTGAGGGAAGGATTTCAAAATCGTTTGCAGGAGGTTTATCAATTTTTACGGGCACCTTCACAAGGTAGCTTATTTCTCCCCAGTCAATAGTTATAGCATGAAAGAAGGAGTTATTGGGCATGGAAACTTTAAACACATGATTTATGTAACCATCAGGGTACTTGATGTTTATGGCATTAAGCACTTCGGGTGGTAAATTGTCTATGCTTTTAATAACTTTTTTCTTTTCCATAGGGAAATTTTTAGCAATAATACGGAACTAATTGAATAAAAAAAATATTTTACATCTAAATAATATGTGTTTTTTACAACTTTGTAATGGAAAACGGACTTTCAATTAAATTGTATTTTTGTTGTTTATTAATTCATATTTTTGTTGTTTTATTAAGGTTTGCAATGGAAATGTCTGAAAATTATAAGAAAATTATTAATTCTGTTTCGGAAAATGTGAAAGTTGTAGCCGTATCGAAAACTCAACCAGCAGAAAATGTGTTTAGTACATACAATGCAGGTTGCCGTATCTTTGGTGAAAACAGGGTGCAGGAAGTGGTTGCCAAAAGCCAGGTTTTACCCCGTGATATTAAATGGCATTTTATAGGGCATCTTCAAACCAATAAAGTCCGGTTTATTGCTCCTTTTATTACAATGATTCAGAGTGTTGACAGTCTGAAATTGCTTCAGGAAATCAATAAAGAAGCAAAAAAACACATGCGGGTAATAGACTGTCTTCTTGAATTTCATATTGCAAAAGAAGAAAGTAAACAGGGCTTTTCCATTGAAGAGGCAAATGCTATGCTTGCAGGGCAGATACTTTGCAGTTTGAAAAATGTCAGAATTTGTGGAGTAATGGGCATGGCAACTTTTACTGATAATAAGGTATTGATAAAAAACGAATTCAGTTTACTTAAACAGTATTTTGATCATTTAAAAATCACGTTTTTCTCTTTTGAAGACTATTTTTGCGAAATTTCTATGGGCATGAGTAACGATTATGCCCTTGCGATCGAAGAAGGCAGCACAATGGTTAGAATAGGTTCAGCAATTTTTGGAGAACGAAAATAATATTGATATTTAGAATATTAGTACATATTTACAATTAAAATAAAGAAAAGGTATTGGAAATGGCATGGTTGAACCCTCTTATTACAATTTTAACAGTTGCAGGAGCTCTCGGTGTATTCCTTTACGGGATGAAACTGATGAGCGAATCGCTGCAAAAAGTAGCAGGGGAGGGCATGCGGAAATTTTTCACTTCCATGACTTCTCATCCTGTTAAGGGTGTAGTAAGCGGGTTGGTTATCACGGCAGCCGTACAATCTTCTTCTGCTATTACCGTACTTATAGTCAGTTTTGTTAATGCCGGGCTCATCTCTCTTTTCCAGTCTGTCAGCTTAATTATGGGTGCCAACATTGGTACCACCAGCACAGCATGGTTGGTTTCATATATAGGTTTTAAATTTGACCTTACATTTGTTTTATTGCCGATGATAGGGCTGAGTCTTCCCTTGTTGTTTTCCAAAAAACAGCAACTGAAAAACTGGGGGGAATTTGTTTTCGGGTTTTGTTTGATATTTTTGGGACTTAATTTTCTTAAAAGTAGTATTCCGGTAGTAACTGAAAATTCTTATTTGGTTCAATATATTAAAAATTTTAATAATTCCGGTATTTTATCATATATAATATTTTTTATTTTTGGAGTATTGCTAACTATATTGCTTCGTTCTTCTGCGGCTTCCATGGTACTTACGTTTATAATGTGCAGTAACGGATGGATATCGTTCCCTCTTGCGACAGTAATGGTCGTCGGCGATAATGTTGGCACAACCCTCACTGCGAATATTGCGGCTTTTGTGGCAAATGCACCTGCAAAAAGAGCAGCATTGTTTCATTTTGTTTTTAATGCTATTGGTGCAGTTTGGTCGTTACTTTTTTTACATTTTTTTCTTTCCCGGATTGCTGCATTAATGCAGCTTGCAGGTGCAGATTCCCCATTTACCAATGTAAATACAATCCCAACAGCATTAGCAATATTCCATTCTGGATTTAATATTATAAATACTATTTTACTTATTGGATTTATTCCTTATATTATACGCCTTACTGAGAAAATTATTCCTGTACATGACGAAGAAAAAGAATCTTCAAGATTGCAATATATTGAAACGATGTTTCTTAATACCCCTGAATTATCTTTATTGCAAACCCAAAAAGCCATTACTGTTTTCGCAGGCGAAATTAGGCAGATGTTTGCCCTTATTCCTCAGCTATTAATTGAAAAAAGAAATAAAAAATATAGTAAATTACTTTTAAAAATAGAAAAATATGAAAATACTTCTGATACTATTGAGATAGAAATTGCAGAATATCTTATACGAATTTCTGCCGGCGATATCAGCCAACCATCGTCGCATCAGGTGCGAAATATGCTGAAAGTCATCAATGATTTGGAAAACATGAGTGATATTTGCTGGCAAATGGCAAGAACCATTGACAATAAAAACCGGCAGAATATTTGGTTTACACAGGAAATGCGTGATAACCTGACACTGCTTTTTACATTAGTAGATGAAGCGCTTGCCCTTATGATAACTTACCTTGATGGAGAATACTTTAAAAAAGATTTCATTACAGCACGAAATATAGAAAAACAAATTAACGAGTTAAGAACCACGCTTCTTGCAGATAATATTGTAAATATAAATAAAAGAAAATATTCTTACAGGAATGGAAATTGTTATAGCGAACTTATTTCTCAAAGTGAGAAACTTGCTGATTATATTATTAGTGTTCAGGAGGCAATTAGCGGGAGTAAAACAGGAACCGCTTAACAATTAATTAATAGTTAAGTAAATTTGATTTAACAGGCTGCCACGTAGGAGGTGTTAAATTTGTACCATTAAAATTAACACCATGAAAAAGATTGTTTTGTTTGCTATGCTTGCAGCCATTTGTGTTTTTTATAGCCCTTTGTTTGCTGCAAATGAAAATGCACCTGCACAGGTTACTCTTAATGGGAAAGTTGTGGATATAACTTCTGGAGAAGCACTTGCTGGTGTTGCCATCACAATAGAAGGTACCCAGCTAACAATTTATACCGATTTGGATGGAAACTTTACTCTAACAGGTATAAAGCCCGGAAACTATAATCTTGTTTGTTCATACCTCTCGTATAAGAAAAGTCTTATTGAAAACCTTGATATAACAAAAGCCAGCCGGGAATTGTTTACAATTGCACTTCAGCCGGCCAAATAGTTTCATTTTTTAAATAAAAAAATCGGAGGCTTGATCAACCTCCGGTTTTTAGTTTGTACTAAATCATTTACGATATATTTTAGTATATATTTGTCGTATTACGATACCCCTGGTTGTTAAGATACCAATCTGGGTATAACGTTCCGCCGGATTGTGCCCATTCGGCAAAATGGAGGTACGTTTGCAGTATATCAACCATTTCTACCGGATATGCAAAATCAACCGGAATTTCGATAGCCCATGGTAAACCGGTAGCCGTGCAGTAATATTTATTCTGTGAAGGTACAGAAGCATCATCAAAAGTGCCAAAATAACTTGAAGTAACAAATTCAGTTGGCTTTTGATCCTTCAGGTGTACTTCTTTCCCTCTTTCCTGGTTAATGAAAATAAATGGATTAAAAGGTGCTGAACCGATGGAAGCCTGAGGGCTGGAAAAGTTTATGGTTATTGTTTGTATTTCTGTTACCACGGTTGCTCCACCCCGGATGGTATTTAACATGCCACCTCCAAGAATGGTATTTACAGCATCAAAAGGAATTATTACAGTCTCATTGGCATGTCCGGACTCATATCCCTTAGCATCCAGTGTTATAGCAGTACCTGCCTTAATACAGCCGGTTACACTTTGAATATTTGCAGGCACTGTATTGAGAACAATGCCGAAACCATTGTTAAGTGTTGCACCATCGGCACGAATTTTATATTTGGCAACGATATCTACATATTCATTCTGCGCATTTTTAACCATTTTATACTGTATTGCAATTACAAGGTCATTAAAGTCGTAGTCCCCGGTACCTGTCCAAAGGTCTTCAAATGCAACACTTGCAAAATCCGTAGCATTAGGATAATAAGAATTAAATGCTCTGTCCGGGTCATTGGGATATTCGTCTTGGTTATCTGAAATTCCGTCTCCATCGCTGTCATTAGTAGGAGGGCTACCTGATCCTGAAGGATTACAAGAAGTTACAGGAACATAACATTGGCAAAAAGTAACTGAGGTTGCAATGGTTCCGGTATTGCTTTCTATTCCGTTGGCATCGCAAAGGTCAGTGTAATAACGAACTACACCACTTCCATTTATCCTTGTGGTACCAGAAATATTTATTCTGCCACAGCCTGTGGATGGGCCATTTATAGTAGCATTAACCATTAAATTGGCTGTATTTATCTGCGAGCCATTACCAAGGTTTGTCTGGCTTGTACCATTTAATGTGGTTGTTCCTGTAACAACTACGTAACCATTATTTGTAAAAATATTGTTCTGATTATAATTACCGGAAACTTCCAGATGGCATTCATTGGTAAATACGCCTTGTCCATTGTTATTCAGATGTGCCGATATTCGCATTAAACTCTGATTGGTAATAGTACCATTGTTATTCACGTCGGCACTTACATTCATGATTCCGGCATTCAATACCGTGGCATCGTTGTTATTTACGTTGATACCTATGATATTTGCAGTTCCATAGTTTTCAAAAATACTTCCTGTGCCTGCATTTACTTGCCCTGATATTTGCAATATTCCGTAATTGTAGAAATAAATCTTGTTTAAGTTCAGGCTGGAGCTCATAGTATAAACACCATTTCCACTTACATAAATGGTTGCGGTAAAATTGCCGTTAATATTGATATTTTGAACAGTAGCAGTTCCGCAAACTACAAGGGTGGCAGCCCCTTTGAATGTTATATTTCCTGTGAGGTTGCCGGTAAGGCATACATGCTCACCCTCTTCAATGGTAATCGAATTTACCGAAGTGCTTATGGTTCTTGTACAACCATTGGAACAACCCGGGTCGCCTCCTACAGTTTTGTACCCTTTGTAGGTGTCTGCCAAAGCTGTAAACGTATAGTTTAGTTCTTTTCCCTTTATGGGAACCGCAACAAATTCGTTGATACCATCCTGAGAAGCATTTTGAATGTATAATTCAGTAAGATAGGATGGAATTCGGATTTTTGTTACATATTTAAACTGCGCATTGGTTATCCCGGTTTCTATCAGTTTACCCATTAAACCCGGGTTATCCTGGTATATTTTAATGATGTGAGCCTTTTCCCCGGTGGAAGTATTATTTACGTTGATAGTAACGGCTACTTCTTTAAAACTTTGAAAGTCAAAATTCTGACTAATATTCAAATCTTTAAATTGTGATGGCGTATCTCCGGATGTGGAATCATTTTTGGAACAGGAAAATAACAAGATTGTTCCGGATACAATTAAAAGCGACAAAGTGAGTAATTTATTTTTACTCTTGTAGAAGAAAGATTTCATATTTTTTTAGATAAAATTTATTTACAAATTAAAATAGCGCTTAGTAAAAGAAAAATCTGTGCCAAAGTATCATTTTATTAAACAAGCAGGGGAAAAAATAGTTCAAGCCAATGCATCATAAAGAATTTCAATAGGATGAAAAGCCGTTCTTCCTGTTCCGTCTTTGATTTGCTGGCGGCAACTTGTCCCAGGAGCGGAAATGATTGTTTCCTTCCCGGACTGACGGATGGATGGGAACAGCGTCAATTCGCCTACTTTCATCGAAAACTCGTAATGTTCCTTTTCATAGCCAAAAGAGCCAGCCATTCCACAACAACCTGATTTAATTTCTTCCACATGGTAATTCTCAGGAAGAGAAAGCATTTTTTTCGTCAGAAGCACAGACGCAAGCGATTTCTGATGGCAATGTCCGTGTAATTTGATATTTAGCACATTCTTCGTAAAAACGTCAGAAGTTATATTTCCCTTTTCTGCTTCGCGAATGAAAAATTCATCATAAAGAAGGCAGTTAGTAGCCAATTTGTGGGCATCTTCCTTCATATCTTTACGCACCAGGTCGGGATATTCGTCGCGAAAAGATAAAATCGCCGAAGGCTCTATCCCGATTAATGGTGTTTTTTCATTGATAATATCTTTTAGTTTTAACACATTGGTTTCTGCCAGTTTTTTGGCTTTTCTCACCAATCCTTTCGACAGAAAAGTCCTGCCACTTTCGGTATGATAGGGAATTACAACCTCATATCCAAGTTTATTCAATAGTTTAATGGCTTTAATACCAATTTCCACATCGTTGTAATTAGAAAACTCATCTGCAAAAAGATAAACTTTGCCAAATTTATTCTCAATATTAATTTTATTGTTATTCTTTTTTGCCCAGCAACGCAAGGTCATTTTGTAAAGGGCAGGAATACTCCTTTTGGAAGCAAAGCCCAGCATTTTTTTAAGCAATCCCGACAAGAATGATGACTTAACCACCGCATTGAAAACCGAGGGCAAAACCATTCCCAATTTGTTGACTTGTGTGATATATGCAATTAATCTTGTACGCAAGGAAATACGATTGGCATCGTAATAATGTTGCAAAAATTCGGCTTTAAATTTTGCCATATCCACGTTTGACGGGCATTCGGCTTTGCAACCTTTACACGAAAGGCATAAATCTAAAATTTTGTAAAGCTCTTTATTATCAAAAGGGTTTTTCTTTTCCGAACGGCTCAGTATTTCACGAAGAAGGTTAGCACGGGCACGGGTGGTAGTATTTTCATCTTTTGTTGCCATAAAACTGGGGCACATCGTTCCACCCATGATGGAAGATTTCCGGCAATCGGCTGAACCATTACATTGTTCGATGGCGCGAAGAAAACCGTTGGTTGAAGAAAAGTCAAAAATCGTGTCTATCTCTCTGGTTTTCTTTCCTGCTTCAAACCTGAGAAAAGTATTCATCGCCGGAGTATCTATTATTTTACCTGGATTAAAAATGTATTGCGAATCCCAGGTCGCTTTGATTTTTTTTAGTAAAGCGTAATTATGTTCTCCTATCATCAAGGGAATAAATTCGCCGCGAAGGCGTCCGTCACCATGTTCACCGCTGAGTGAGCCTTTGTATTTCTTTACAATTTTTGCCGTTTCGAGGGCAACGGTATGAAAAAGTTCTACATCTGCCGGGTCTTTCAGATTAAGAGCCGGGCGGAGATGCAATTCTCCGGTAGCGATATGGGCATAATAAACACAGCTCAACCCAAATCCGTCGAGCATTGCCTTAAAGTCCTTCATGTAATCCGGTAGAAATTCCGGACTTACTGCAGTGTCTTCCGTTACCGGAACAGGTTTCCGATCGCCAGGAACGTTGGAAAGCAAGCCCAAACCAGCTTTTCGCAATGCCCACACTTTGCTGATATCACTCCCGGTAATCACAGGGAAATGATATCCGTAGCCGGCTTTTCGCAAATTATCCTCTACCTCTTTCGTCTTTTCGGCTACTTCTTCTTTGGTAGCACTGGCAAATTCCACAATCAGCAAAGCAGCCGGTTCGCCTTCGATAAAAAAACGGTTTTTGCGCTGCTCAATGTTGTGTTTGGTTTGTTCAATAATTACGCTGTCAATTAATTCAACAGCTACCGGATGGCTTTTTAATGCAATGAGATTGCCAAGGAAGGCATCTTCCAGCGAATGGCAATGCACTGCAACCACTGCTTTTTCTTTTGGCGGAAGCGGAACCAGATTAAGCTTGATTTCTGTAAGGAAACAAAGGGTTCCTTCCGAACCAGCAATGAGTTTGCAAAAATTAAACTTTTCTGCACCGAAAACGAAGGGTTCGCTTTCCAGCAAAAGGTCAATGGCATAACCGGTATTGCGGCGTTTTACCTTTTTGTCGGGATATTGCTCCCGGATTTCCTGCCGGTTTTCTTTTAGCGAAAGGATGTCGCGGATGTTGCAGTAAATAGCCCCTTCCAAGTTTTGCAAGAGGCATTTTTCGTTGAATTCATCCAAAGTAAGCTGACGAAATTCGGCATCTGAACCATCAGATAATATGGCTTTTATCGAAAGTGTATGGTCGCGGGTACTTCCGTAAACCAATGAATGCGAACCGCAGGAATTGTTTCCCACCATCCCTCCAATCATACAGCGGTTGGAAGTGGAGGTTTCCGGACCGAAAAATAACCCAAAGGGCTCTAATTTCTTATTTAGTTCGTCTAAAACTACTCCCGGTTGCACCCTTACCCAATGTTCTTCTTGGTTTATTTCGAGAATCTCCGTCAAATACCTGGAAACATCCGCTACAATGCCATTGCCAACTACTTGTCCCGCAAGGGAAGTACCCGCAGTACGCGGAATGAGGGAAGTGCCATTTTCTCTTGCAAAAGAGATAAGATTCTTCAGATCGTCAACATTTTTTGGCCGGACAACGGCAAGCGGTTTTTCGCGATAAGCGGAAGCGTCAGTAGCATATAATAAAAGCGATGTTTCATCCGTAAAAACATCGCCCTGAAGTATATCTTTGAGGGTTAATATTTTTTCTGATAAAGAAGAAGAATTCATACAACCAATTTTATTAGTGCAAACCTACGAAAATTAGTTAATCTGCCGCACCTGTATGATTTTGCGAATTGTACAGATTGTGTGGATTGTGCAGATCGAATATCATTCATGACTTTTTATTTTTTTTGACCCTACCCAACCGGCATTCTCCTGATTTTCAGAGTTACTGCGCCCTCCCCTAATTTTAGGGTAGGGATCGGGAGGGGTCAACTTTTATTGCTTCAGTTTTTTTGACCCTACCCAACCGGCATTCTCCTAATTTTCAGGGTTACTGTGCCCTCCCCTAATTTTAGGGGAGGGATCGGGGAGGGGTCAACTTTTATTGCTTTAATTTTTTCTGACCCTACCCAATCGGTATTCTCCTGATTTTCAGGGTTACTATGCCCTCCCCTAATTTTAGGGGAGGGATCGGGGAGGGGCCAACTTTCATTGCTTTAATTTTTTTTGACCCTACCCAACCGGCATTCTCCTGAATTTCAGGGTTACTATGCCCTCCCCTAATTTTAGGGGAGGGTTTGGGGAGGGGTCAAATTGTCTCACCCTGAAATAGACATATAAAAAAGGTTTTGGTAAGGTTGCTAAGAGGTATAGATTTTCATAATCCGTCTCAATCCGTCGCATCCGCGTCATTCGTGTTCTATTACAACACACAGCATCATGGCTTCTGCATAAGGAAAACCGGGTAAAGGCAGACAGCATCATGGCTTCCGCATAAGAGAAACCGGGTAAAGGCAAGCAGTGTCATGGCTTCCGCATAAGGGAAACCGGGTAAATGCAAGCAGCGTCATGGCTTCCGCATAAGGGAAACCGGGTAAATGCAAGCAGCGTCATGGCTTCTGCATAAGGGAAACCGGGTAAAGACACGCAGCATCATGGCTTCCGCATAAGGGAAACCGGATAAAGGTAAGCAGCATCATGGCTTCCGCATAAGAGAAACCGGGTAAGTGCAGACAGCATCATGGCTTCCGCATAAGGGAAATTGGATAAAGGTAAACAGCATCATGGCAGATGATAACTGCAGCAAGTTTTAGTAGTTTCATAGGCATATTGTTTTATAAAAGTTAATAAAGAGTAACGATTGTGCCAGCACTTTTGCACTTCCAACCTTTGAGCATGAAAAATATTATCCGTGCAAATCTGTCTAACCCGTATCATCAGTGTTCTATAATTTACTTCATTTTTTTAATTCGGTAAAATGCGTAAATTTGCGCCCTTATTCTAAAGAAAGATAAAAGTTTATGAAGAAATTAGCAGTAGTAGCCTTTGGAGGAAATGCCTTATTGCGTGGCGACCAGAGAGGAACAATAGATGAGCAGGAAGCCAATGCTGCTCAAACAGGTCAACGACTCCTTACCCTTATCAATCGTGATTACGACTTGGTGATTACACACGGAAACGGTCCCCAGGTTGGGAACATTCTTCTTGCCAACTCGGCAGGAGCACAGCTTCACGGATTACCTGACATGCCTATGGATGTTAGCGTTGCTTATTCCCAGGGATTTATCGGATACATACTCGAACAGCAGCTTCGCAACGTATTAAAGGAAAATGACCTTGAACGCGATATCATCACCATCATCACCCAGGTGCTGGTGGATAAAGAAGACCCTGCTTTTAAAAATCCCGTAAAACCGGTAGGACCCTATTATACTAAAGAAGATGCTGATAAAATTGCTGCCGAAACCGGTGCAATTTTTAAAGAAGACCCCCGCAAACGCGGCTGGAGAAAAGTGGTGGCTTCGCCCCAACCTCTTGCTGTGTTGAATATGCACTCCGTGCAAAAACTTGCCCGTAGCCACCAGATAGTGATTGCTGTAGGCGGAGGTGGAATTCCGGTTTATTTTAAAGAAGAAAACAAGCTGGAAGGAATAGATGCCGTAATTGACAAAGATCTGGCATCTTCACTATTGGCAGTAGGCATTAATGCTGACAAATTTTTCATCCTGACGGATGTACCAAAAGTTTGCATCAACTTTAACAAACCCGACCAGAAACAACTGGACCGCATCACCGTAAAACAAGCCCGGAAATACCTTGCCGACGGGCAGTTTGCCGAAGGAAGTATGGCTCCGAAAATCAGGGCAGCTATCCATTTTGTAATCCATACCGGTAAGGATGCCATCATCACCAGTGCCGATGTGCTTGGCGTGGACAATGGCGGAACCAGGATTTCGATAGTATAGGTTATTGAATACGAAACTAAAAATCTGAAACTTAAAACTTAAATAATATGTCATTTAATCTAAGAAACCGTAGTTTTCTGAAGGAACTGGATTTCACTCCTGAAGAAATGAAGTATTTATTGGACCTGGCAATGTCGCTAAAAAAAGCCAAATATGCCGGAACAGAACAGCCACGACTGAAGGGCAAAAATATTGTTCTTCTGTTTGAAAAGGACAGCACCCGTACCCGTTGTGCTTTTGAAACAGCCGCCCTCGACCAGGGAGCACATGTTACTTATCTTGGTCCCAGCGGTTCGCAGATGGGGAAAAAAGAATCCATGAAAGATACTGCCCGTGTTCTCGGACGTATGTATGATGGTATAGAATACCGTGGTTACGGACAACACATCGTGGAAGAACTGGCAAAATATGCCGGCGTTCCCGTTTGGAATGGGCTTACCAACGAGTTTCACCCTACCCAGATTCTTGCCGACTTCCTTACCATGATGGAACACTGCGACAAACCTCTGCATCAGATTTCGTTCTGTTTTCTGGGTGATGCCAAAAACAATGTAGGTAACTCTCTTATGGCTGGTGCCGCCAAAATGGGGATGGACTTTCGTGCAGCAGCTCCCAAAAGTTGCCAACCCGATGCCGAACTGGTAGCCACCTGCCGCGAGATAGCCAAAGAAACAGGAGCCAGGATCACCATTACGAATGATGTTGCCGAAGCTGTAAAAGGTTGCGACTTCCTCTACACTGATGTTTGGGTGTCTATGGGCGAACCCGCCGAAGTATGGGCAGAACGTATCCAACTACTGAAACCTTACCAGGTTAACAGTAACGTAGTAAAACTTACCGGTAACCCTAAGGTAAAATTCCTGCATTGCCTGCCAGCTTTCCATAACCGCGAAACTGTTGTTGGCGAAGATATCTATCAGAAATTTGGTTTGGATGGGATGGAAGTTACCGAAGAAGTATTTGAATCGCCCATGAGCGTAGTTTTCGACGAAGCCGAAAACCGTCAGCATACCATTAAAGCCGTGATGGTCGCTACATTGGGTTGCTAAGCCATTCTTTTTAGTTTTTATAGAAATCCTCCTTTGGAAAAAGGAGGATTTTTTTGTCAGATACAACCTGGGATTTATCCGGTGCGAAGTTACAAAGTTCGCACCATAGGCAGGGCAGTATTTATGCTTTCAATAGGAAGTGTATTCTGTAAAGTTCAGGAAAACAATTTCTACAAAATAACGGAGCCCGGAACATTTTAAATGCTCCAAACTCCTGACAAAATTTCAGCGCTCATACTCCAGCACTTTTACCTTGTACTCATAGCTCTTGCCTTCATGCTAAAATTCGTCAAATCTGCGCTATGCATGTTCTGTTAATTTTTTTATCTTTGCACCAGAATCCGATAAATATGAATGGAGATATTAAAAAAATATTAGCCAATGCTCTTTCTAACGAACCGGTGAATAGAGCATGGATTTTCGGTTCTTTTTCCCGTGGAGAAGAAACAGGCAACAGCGATTTGGATATTATGGTACAATTTTCAGAAGAGCAGAAAATATCTTTGTTTTATTATCTTCACTTAAAAAATCATCTGGAACACATTACTAAGAGAAAAATTGACCTGGTTGAAGAAGGCCAACTGAAAGAATTTGCAAAAGCAAGCGTTGAAAAAGATTTGATCTTAATTTATGAGAGAAGAGTTAAGGGATAAAGAACGGTTAAATCATATATTAGAAGCTATTGATAACATATATGAATTCACGAAAGACATTTCTTTTGAAGCCTTTTCGGAGAATAAAATGTTACGATTTGCAGTAATAAAGAATTTGGAAATTGTTGGTGAAGCTGCAAATTTACTTACCAAAGAACTCAAAAAACAATATTCTGAAATAATCTGGGGCGATATTACCGGTTTGCGTCATGTGCTGGTACACGGTTACTACGAAATAAGCAATAAAATCATCTGGAACACGATACAATATGATCTGAAACCATTCAAGGGAAAAATACAAAAAATACTCATAGAAATTTCATAAGCCTTACACACATGTACTCATAGCTCCTTGCTCCTGCCTCCATGTGCTAAGCTGCCAATTCTATAAATCTGCACCATCTCTATTCTATCGCCAATAATTTTGCTCCATACAAGAAATCATTATACATTTACTGTCTTTTTCAAAAATGTATCACAAACTTACTAATCACCTTTTTATATGAAACGAGCATGTTCGTTAAACACAAACACGGATGAAAATCTCACATGCGAGTTCCATCCGACCTTAATTTAAAATTATTTACGGATGAAAAAACTCACTTTATTAATGACAACCATTATCCTGCTGTCGCTGGTTGCCTGCAAGAATAAGCAACAAACCAAAAGCGATAATCCATTCTTTGCGGAATACACAACCCCGTTCCAGGTTCCACCTTTCGACAAGATTGATTCAACCCACTATCTGCCTGCTTTTTTAGAAGGTATGAAACAGCAAACTGCCGAAATTGACTCCATTGTCAACAACACCCAGGCACCAGATTTCGATAACACCATCCTTGCCTTCGACAAATCCGGAAAGTTACTCGAAAAAGTAAGTTTGGTGTTCTACAACATGCTTGAAGCCATCACTACACCACAACTTCAGGCACTTGCCAAGAAAATTGAGCCAATGATGTCGAAACATCACGACGATATTTACCTTAACGGGAAACTTTTTGCCAGGATAAAAGCCGTTTACGAAAAACGCAAAGAATCCAAGCTCGACGGTCAGCAAATACGCGTTGTGGAAAAATATTTCAGCGATTTTGAACGTCGCGGTGCCAATCTTCCCAAAGACAAACAGGAACTGCTTCGCAAGGTTAATACTGAGCTTTCTACACTTACACTCACCTTTGGCGACAACGTGCTTGCCGAAAATAATGCTTTTAAGCTGGTTATTGATGACAAAAAAGACCTGGAAGGACTTCCGCAAAGTGTGATTGACGGAGCTGCTCAGGCTGCCAAAGAACAAAAAATGGATGGTAAATGGGCTTTTGGCCTCGACAAACCAAGCATGATTCCGTTTCTGCAATACGATGCCAACCGCAACTTGCGCGAAAAGATTTACCGTGCCTATTTCATGCGTGGAAATAACGGCAACAAAAACGATAATAATGGTGTG
This sequence comes from Lentimicrobiaceae bacterium, assembly GCA_023227965.1. NCBI lineage: Bacteria > Pseudomonadati > Bacteroidota > Bacteroidia > Bacteroidales > Lentimicrobiaceae > Lentimicrobiaceae bacterium. Next base: position 71,316 of record JALOCA010000009.1, read on the forward strand.
ATACAAAAGCTTGTAAAGCTACGCGCAGAAAAAGCCCAACTTTTGGGATATAAGAGTTTTGCCGATTATGTGATTGATGAAAACATGGCAAAAACCCCCGCTAAAGCAAACGAGTTCCTGATGCAACTATGGAAAGCTGCTTTGCCAGTAGCGAAAAAGGAAGCTGCTGAGATGCAGAAAATCATTGACCGTGATGGTGGAAAATTCAAGCTGCAACCCTGGGACTGGTGGTACTATGCCGAAAAAGTCCGTAAGGAAAAATTTAATCTTGATGAAAACGAAATGAAGCCTTATTTCAGTCTGAAAAATGTACGAGAAGGGATGTTTCATGTTGCAAATAAGCTGTATGGCATTACTTTTACGCAACTTACCAACTTGCCGGTTTATCAAAAAGATGTGGAAACCTATGAAGTAAAGGAAGCCGATGGCACACACATTTCTATTCTCTATTTAGACTATTACCCACGCCCCGAAAAAAGCGGTGGTGCATGGTGTACCGATTTTCGCTCTCCGGGCTGGGAAAATGGTAAAAAAACACCTCCTGTTATTTCTATAGTTACCAATTTTACAAAGCCTAACGGCGAAACTCCTGCATTGCTCAACTGGGACGAAGTAACCACCTTGTTCCATGAATTTGGTCATTCATTACATTTTATGTTTGCCGAAGGAAAATATAGCCGTACAACCGGCAATGTACCCAACGATTACGTTGAAATGCCTTCGCAGGTAATGGAAAACTGGGCAGGCGATCCCGAAGTACTGAAAGCTTATGCCAAACATTATAAAACCGGAGAAGTAATCCCTGATAAGCTGATCGAGAAAATAGTAAAAAGTGGACAGTTCAACCAGGGTTTCGAAACAGTGGAATTACTCGCAGCTTCCTTACTCGATATTGATTTCCACATTATTTCCGATCCAAAGGACATCAACGTAGCAGCTTTTGAAAAGGCTTCGATGGATAAAATCGGACTGATACCGGAAATTTTACCACGTTACCGCCCCACTTATTTTTCCCATATTTTTAGTGGCGACGAATATGCTGCCGGTTATTATGTGTATATATGGGCTGCCGTGCTGGATGCCGATGCTTTCAACGCTTTTAAATCCTCTGGCGACATTTATAATAAAGAACTTGCAACCAAATTCCGTAAGTATTGTCTTGCCGAATCGGGTAATGATGAAGGAATGGTACAGTACCGCAAATTTCGTGGTCAGGATCCTACCGTAGAGCCTTTATTGAAACGCAAAGGTTTGAAGTAATGTTTCAAAAAGTTTTTGGACAAAAAAAGGCTGTCTTTTGCAGACAGCCTTTTTTATTTTTATAAATTGAATTATTTGACAACAACAAGTTTGTGTGTAAGGGCGTTTTTTGATGTTTCGAGGCGGATAAAATACAATCCTGAAGGCAGTGCCGATACATCACACTGCAGAGTATGATTCCCCGTTGTTTCAAAAACATTGTTCAGAATAATCTTTTGTTCCTTCCCTGTAATGCTAAATAGCTTCATGCTTACAGTAGCATTTTCAGGCAGATAATAATTTATTGAAGTTTGCCCTGAAGCCGGGTTGGGTTTACAAATAAGCGATAAATCGTTGCCTGTAACAGCCGACTCATTAATTCCAACAGTTGTTGTTCCTTCTTTTAATAAAATATCACCATTTGGGTCGAAAACGAGCGAAACAGGCTGACGGTCGAAAACCCAATCAAAATGCTCGTGGTTTATTGTGTTCATTACCCTGATGAGCGTATCTTGTCCCTGGTTAAAATGAATAAGCACCTCTAATGGCATTTGGAAATATGTACCACTTAAACTGTTATTCTGGTTAACATTAAAATTCACTCTCCATTGCCCATTCCTGAGGCTTACAAAGTTATAAATGTTGGCATAATCGGGGTGATTCGGTTCAAAAATCCATTCATCAAAAAACCATGACAAATCCTGTTCCGATGCCTGTTCCATAGTATTTTTGAAATCACTGATTCTTGCTGAATGGTATCTTAGGGCGGGGTTGGTGGCATACTGGTTTATGCCCATAAAAAACAAACTGTCTCCTAACGTATAGCGTAGCATATGTAAAACGCAACTTCCTTTCATGTAGGTAATGGCATAATCGAATAAAATATCAGTTGAAGGGGTATTAATAGCCCATTCAGGGTTTGAAATAGCCCAGCCGGGGTTACTCCACATGTAATAACTCGCATTATCTTCCATTTCATTATGGTACGCCGTATATCCACCGGTATGTTCAACCCAGTGGGCTTCTGTCCATGTTGCAAAGCCCTCATTAAGGAAAATATCAGCCCATGTTGCACAAGTTATCATGTCGCCAAACCATTGGTGAGCAAATTCATGGGCAAGCAGGTCTGAACTCCAGCAATCGGGGCAAAGGCTGGTAAGAGTTTGATTCTCCATTCCGCCCCATGAAAATTCATTATTAAGCGTTGCAAAACCATTTTTTTCGAAAGGATGTTCGCCAAAAGCTTCCGAATAAAAATTCATCATAGGAACCATGTATTGTCTGGGGCTACTGATGTTTTCGCCATTATTGTAATAAAAACGAATAGGGGTGCTGTCGTTTCCTGTGGGATTGGGGCGGTAAATAATGTCGAGTTTATAATTGGTTTTAGAAGTGAGAATTGTAAGGTAAGTTGCTACCGGATCACGGCTTATCCAATGATATACCATTGTATCTCCATCTAAGGTCGAATCAGCAAGCCTGCCATTAGATGCTAATTTAACGTTAGAAGGCACTCTTGCGGTAATGTCGGTAGTGGCTTTATCAGAGGGTTTATCCCAACAGGGAAACCATTTACGTGCACCTTCGGGTTCGCAATCGGTAAAAACAAAGCCACCGCTTGCATAAAAAGCACCATCTCCACCGTTTACATTTTTGTGCTGATACCAAATTTTTACCATCAGGGTGTCGCCTGCATTATAAGTCTGGTCCAAAGTAATGGTAAGTAAATTATTACTATGGGTAAACGTGCTTCCGCCAAGGGTAACAGAATCTATCTCAAGCGAAGTATTTACTGCATTCAGCGTTATCTGACTGATAGTGGAATCGGCAACCATCGTAATGGTGTTAGTTGCCGTAAAATTGTCAGGATACGGGCTTTGGAAACAGTTAAAAATATCCACATCTAATTTGTAATTTAAAACATTAAAAGAGTGTGGAATATCAGTATACGATTGTTTTAGCGCATAATTTGCACTATGTTGATGTTTTAGCGCACAATATTCAGCTCCGTTGCGAAAAGAGGTATTTTGTGCGAAAATTATAATACCGGTAAATAGTAGTAAAAAAATAATAGTTAGTGTCCTTTTCATGGAATTTGGGTTTTTAAGAGTGTACAAATGTAAAAATAAAATACACCAGAGAAAGTATAAAAATAAATGAAATATTCATAAGAACAATGTTCATAGAAACTGACAATGATATATGGATATTCCCCCGATTTTCGGAGCAAACTGTCTGACCAATAAATTATAAAACTAATAGCAGATGAGATGGTTGCACTATTTTATTAGTCCTTTTATTTCTATTGCCCTAATAATTAAATCGGAAATATTATCTATTGAAAAACAACTGCAATTGATTACAAGGTCAAACAGGATGTCATCGGGTTTTTTCCTGAGAAAGGACTCAATCAAAGCATTGCGTTTATTGTCAATCTCGATGATATCCTTTATTGCCTGAGCAGGGCTAACATTGTTTGTATGACAAATTTTTTCAACCCGCCAGTCAATAGGGGCTTGTAGCCGGATATGGATACCCGACGGTATTGATTTTGTGATAGCCACACCACCTCTTCCTACTATTACACAAAACCCTTTTAAAGCATAAAACTCAACGACATTTCGTATTGTTTTTTGAATTAACTTGTTGTTGATATAGTATTTGGATGAAAAAGACTCAAGAAAATCCTGAAAACTGTTATGTTCTTCGTCTGAAAAATATTTTCTTATTTTTTCGGTATTTACATTAATTTTATTTGCCGTATCAGCAATAATTTCTTTGTTAATGTACTCCCATTTGTTTTTCCCTTCTGAATTTAAATTGAGCTTTTCAACAAGTGAATGTGCTACAAACTTTGAAGGGCAACCATATTCACGCGAAATGGTAATAAATGGATTTGGATGACGGGATTCTGCTGAAAATATGCTACTATGTCTTCTTTCGAAATAATCGTATAAGGAATGAGGCTCCATGGGAAGAGGTTTTTATATTAAACAAAAGTACAAAAAATGCAGGAAGAAACCAATAAGATAATCCTATTAATTTCATTATCTTTGTCCAATGACTTTTACCGTACGAATTTTAGGTAGTAGCGCAGCTCTGCCTACTTCCAAACGTAATCCGAGTACACAGTTGCTCAACCATAAAGGGAAGTTGTTCCTTATTGATTGTGCCGAGGGAACTCAAATGCAACTCCGAAGATACGGTATCCGCATGCTTCGTATTAACCATATTTTTATCAGTCATCTTCATGGGGATCATTATTTCGGGTTGGCAGGGCTGTTGTTTACCTACCATTTGTTGGGCAGAAAGGATGCTCTGCATATTTTTGCCAAAAAAGAACTTGAGGAAATAATTAAACTGCAATTGCATGTTTCCGAAACCGTGTTGTTGTATCCGCTTGTATTTCACGCCATAAACCCTGCGATTCATTATAAAATATATGAAGATGAATTGTTGGAAGTCAATACTATACCGCTAATTCATAGCATTCCAACTTGTGGATTTTTGTTTAAGGAGAAACCCTTGTTACGAAAGATTAAAAAGGATTTTTTATTGCAGGAAACTGTACCTGTTTCGGAATTTGCAAAAATTAAACAGGGTAGTGATTATATAACCAATGAAGGAAGGATTTATCACAACAGAGAAATAACAATACCTTCGGCTCCATCATTATCGTTTGCCTACTGTTCTGATACCGCTTTTGCTGAAAAAACGGCTGATTATGTAAGGGGGGTAAACGTTTTGTACCATGAGGCAACTTTTATGAGTAATTTATCGGATGTTGCCCGTGATAAAATGCATTCCACGGCTGCTCAGGCTGCTTTAGTGGCGAAAAAGGCAGGAACGGGGCAACTTATTATCGGGCATTTTTCTGCCCGTTACGAGGATATGCAGCCCCTGCTTAGTGAGGCTAAGGAAATTTTTGATAATACGGTTGTAGCAGAAGATGGCTTGGAAATAGCCATAGGATAGAAGGGAATACTTAAATTTTCTGTAAATATTTAAAAATAAAAAGAGTAGCCCGTGCAAGAGCTACTCTTTTTTATGTTTGAAAATCAGAAGGTTATTTTTCGATATTAAGCAATTCAACTTCAAAAATAAGCGTAGAGCCTCCGGGGATAGGACCCGTGGTGTAATCGCCATAACCCAGTTCAGATGGAATGTAGAAAATATATTTTGCACCGGGAGCCATCAGTTGTACGCCTTCCGTCCAACCTTTAATTACCCTGTCAAGCGGAAAAGAAATGGGTTCACCTCTTTCAACGGAAGAATCGAATACGGTACCGTCTATCAATTTACCGGTATAATGAACTTTCACTTTGTCAGTAGCTTTGGGGTGTTCTCCGCTACCTTCGTTAATAATTTTGTATTGCAATCCGCTGGGAAGGGTAATCACACCCTCCTTGGTTTTGTTGTCAGCCAAAAATGCCGATCCTTTTACTTTGTTTTCGTTAGCCATAGTTTTATTTGTTTCTTCTTGTTTACTCATAAGTTCCTGCTGAAATGCATTGATGATACTGTCGGCTTGTTTCTTGGTAAATACCAGACTATCTTTTCCTTCAAGCCCTTCAGTCAATCCTTTAAAAAAAGCTTCCGGATTAATCTGAATACTGTTTTTGGTAAAGTTTTTGGCAATATCAGCGCCAATAACGTAGCTGATAGAGTCTATTTTGGTTTCAAAAGCATGTTTGTTTTTATCTTTTTTGTTTTTCTGTGAAAAAACGCTGCCTGCATTCAGGATTAAACACAGAACGATACAAAAGCTGAAAATGTTTTTTTTCATACAAAAAGGTTTAAGGGTTAATTAGCCGGCAAATGTAGAGATATTTTTTTCAAAAAATAATAACTTTTTCATCGGAAATGGTTTCCGCACCTGAAAAACGTAAAAGAACCTGTGCAATAGTCAAAACATCTTTCTGGCAATATTTTACAATGCGTTGTAAATTGTGTTCTTCCCAGTACACACGGGCAACTTCGCTGCCATTGATGTCGTCTTTTGGGGTGTGTATTCCCAAAACTGCAGCCAGCAGTTCGAGAGAAGTAAAATTTTTATAATCACCAAATTTCCATAGCTCCATAGTGTCGAGATGCTGAATTTCCCATGGCTTTTTCCCCTGAATACAAAGCATTTTGGGCAGAGGCACACCGTTTATAAGCATTCTTCTTGCGATATAAGGAAAATCGAATTCTTTTCCATTGTGCGCACATAACTTGTGTTCGGGACGGTAAAAGTGTTTTTCAAGCAAAGAAGCAAAGCCTATGAGAATTTCTTTCTCATCATCACCATAAAACGATTTGATTCTAAACTCATCATTATGAAAATACCCTGAAGATATGCAGATAATTTTTCCAAATTCAGCATAAATGCCTGCCCTCTGATATAAATTTTCGGGAGTATCTTCTTCTTTTGTTGCAATCTTTTGTGCTTTCCTGTTCCAGAGTGTTACAAATAGCTTATCCAACCCGGCATAATCTCTTGCCTGTGGAACAGTTTCAACATCTATAAAGAGGATGTTTTTGAGTTCGGCTTGTGAAATCATGATTTACTTTTTTGTAAAAGTACAAAGAATCTATAGAAAAAATACCTTTGTAATTTGTTTTGCTTATACCAATGGATAAACAAATAATACTTACCGACGACGGGTCGCATACACTATTCATCCCTGATCTAAACGAACATTACCATTCCACTTTTGGTGCCATACAGGAATCAGAGCATATCTTTATCCGTTCGGGCTTACACTATTGTATGCAATTTTCCCGGAATCTGAACATACTCGAAGTGGGGATGGGAACTGGATTAAATGTATTGCTTAGCGTTGCTGAGAGTAAGCAACATGCTCTTTCAATTCAATATACAGCTCTTGAACCTTATCCATTACCACTGTCTCTTGCTTCGGAACTAAATTATGCTAAAAGCGGGAAATTGAAGGCTTATCAAAAACTGTTTAATGATATCCATACGGATGATTGGTGTACTCCGGTTATGTTGCATCCTGGCTTTGTTTTTAAGAAATTAAAAAGCACAATACAGGAAATGGTTTTGCAAAATAATTGTTTTCAGTTAGTTTACTTCGATGCATTTTCACCGGCAGTGCAGCCGGAAATGTGGACGTCTGCCGTATTTGTCAAAATTTTTACCGCCATGGTATCTGCCGGAATTTTGGTAACCTATTGCGCAAAAGGAAGTGTGAAAAAATTGTTAAAAGAAGTTGGTTTTAGAGTTGAAAGCCTACAAGGTCCCCCTGGGAAAAGAGAAATAACAAGGGCAATAAAACCTTAGTTTCCCCTGATTACGTCAAAAGATTCGTAATTTGTTAGTTCGCCTTCGTTTATTTGTACATCATGGACTACCGAGCCCGGAGATCCTCTTTTGCACCATTGTACAAAGGCAACAATATCCTCCTCCGCACCCTCTGCTTCAATATACACCTTGTCAATGTCCTTATTTTTAATGGTTCCGTTAATGTGATATCTATATGCAGCTTGCATAGCATAAAATCTGAAACCTACGCGCTGTACTCTTCCAGTAAGGAGGATGTTGTAGTGTTTTTTCATGCAATTTTTTTACAAATATAAAAAAAATACATTCACCAAATAAAAAAACAATAAGTATTATCGCATATCAATTATTTCCACTCCCGGATAATTACCCGCTTTGAAAAGAAATTCGCTTTCGGCTACAGGCTGATTGGTAATAAATTTTTTAATTTTATAAGTAAATGTACTGCCATCTTTATTGTAAACGGCTACATTCATGAGCTGGCTTTTTATTTTATCAACAGTAAGCCGGACACGGGTAAATGATTTCCCTTTTTTCAAAGGTGTAAGGTCAATAAAATACACTGCTTTTCCCTCCAGTTGCTTGTCACCTGCAAACTTTGTTTTATAGTTTTCGGTATAGGAAGAAAGCAAACGGGAGGGTGTAAATGCGTCATCATTTTCGCCAACGGAATTTATTTGCACTTCGTTGGCGTCTTTTATGTAAGTCCATACTGTTTTCCCATCACTGATAACTGTTTGACCAGCTAAATTGAGTTTGTATTTGTCCCCTTTATTAAGAAGACTGCCTTCTCTGAGTTCTTTCTTAGAAGAGGCTTTGTTTTCGGAAATCATCGTAAAATCAATATGAATGCTTTTATAGCTTTTTGTTTTGGCGGAAACATCTTTTAAAATAGTTTCCGCTTTTTTATCCTGTGAGAAGGCGTAGGGGGTAAGGAAGATTAATGCTAAAGAGATAAGAAATTTTTTTTTCATCATAGAACGATATTTTTATTAAAAGTATGATAAAACCCAGATATTTTTAAAATATTAAGTACAAAAACGAGGGATTCATCGAAAATTAATTATTGGTTATTGCTGTACAGATCCTTCAAAAATTGTTCCAAAGCGAACTCTGTGGATATTTTTACTTCGCGGGGCTTGCTGCCTTCAAACTGCCCAACAATTCCTGCTGCCTCTAATTGGTCAATTATTCGTCCCGCACGGTTATATCCGAGTTTGAGTTTCCGTTGTAGTAATGAGGTTGAACCTTGCTGAGTTTGTACGATGAGGCGGGCTGCATCTTCAAAAAGTTCGTCACGTTGGTTAGGGTCAAAAACTTCAATTTTTTCATCACCCTCATCATAATATTCAGGAAGATGAAATGCATCCGGGTAACCTCTCTGCGAGCCAATAAACTCAGTAACACGTTCAACTTCGTGTGTGTCAACAAAGGCACATTGAAGCCGGATGAGGTCGCTTCCTGTTGAGAGTAGCATATCGCCACGTCCCACCAGTTGATCGGCTCCACCGGAATCGAGTATGGTTCTTGAATCAATTTTTGAAATAACCCTGAATGCAATCCGGGCAGGAAAATTAGCTTTGATGGAACCTGTAATTATGTTAACAGAAGGACGTTGTGTAGCAATAACCAGGTGAATGCCTACTGCTCTGGCTAATTGCGCCAGCCGGGTCAGGGGAACTTCAATTTCTTTACCGGATGTCATGATAAGGTCGGCAAACTCATCAATTACCAGTACGATATAGGGCAGAAAACGATGCCCATGCAGGGGATTTAGTTTTCGTGCAAGAAATTTGGTATTATATTCCTTAATATTCCTTACTTGTGCATCCTTCAGTAGGTCGTAGCGGTTATCCATTTCTATTCCTAAGGAATTGAGTGTACGAACTACCTGCCGGGTATCGGTTATAATGGCTTCTTCCGAATCGGGCAATTTTGCAAGGTAATGTCTCTCAATTTTTGAATACAGTGTCAATTCTACTTTTTTTGGGTCAACCATCACAAATTTGAGTTGTGAGGGATGTTTTTTATAAAGCAATGACGTGATAATGGCATTCAGTCCTACCGATTTACCCTGACCGGTAGCTCCTGCCATTAAAATATGGGGAAGACGGGTAAGGTCAACTACAAAAGCTTCATTGGCAATAGTTTTTCCAATGCCAAAAGGTAATTCGTATTTTGAGGTTACAAATTTTTCGGAGGATAAAATCGAACGCATGGAAACAATTTCTGGATGCTGGTTCGGGACTTCAATACCGATGGTGCCTTTACCGGGAATGGGGGCAATGATACGGATACCTAAAGCGGAAAGGCTTAATGCGATATCGTCTTCGAGGTTTTTAATTCTCGAAATCCTGACTCCGGGAGTAGGTATTATTTCGTACAGGGTTACTGTCGGTCCAATAGTAGCTTTAATTTTATCAATGCCAATAGCATAATGGCTTAAAGTTTCAACAATTTTATTTTTATTGGCTTCCAGTTCTTCTTTTTGCACTTTAATAACCCCGTTGCTGTATTCGTCTAACAGCTCGAGGGGCGGGTTTTGATAATCACAAAGTTCAAGCGTGGGGTCGTAAGGCTCATCAACAGAAAAATGGATTTTTTCGGATGAAGGGGGCTCTTTTCCGGTATCCTTATTGCCCGTTTTTTCTGAATAATTTTCAATGCTAAATTCTACGTTTTGTTTGGGATAATTAGTTTTTTTTTCAATTAATTCCGATGGAAGCTCATCCCTGTCATCTTCGTCGGGGAACGATTGAGAGGTTTTCAATGTGTTTTCAGAAACAGATTTTTCGTCTTCCTCTTTCACTGCAAATTCTAAGGTATTGTACTTGTCTTCTTTTTTATACCCGGAATTTGAAAAGGGTGATTCTTCTTCATCCGTTCCGGGCGTAATTTCCCCTTTTGGGGTTTTAAGCCAGTTGAAGGAAACATTATAAACGATGATTAAAAATGCTATTAACAGGAAAAATATTAAAATCCCGCTACCTGATTTTCCTAAAAGACCATGGAGCCAGGTTGCCGTTTCGATTCCGATGACGCCTCCAAGTATAGAAAAATCGGAATGTGGGAATATGAAACCCATTGCACACGAAATCCATACTAAACCAAAAAGAGAATATTTAATTAATTTTGAAATGGATATAAATCTGGCTCCCAACCAATGCATGCCTGTAAAAAAAACAACAGGTACAAAAAGCAACGAAGCTATGCCGAATCCTGATTTGATACAAAAATAAGAAATCACGGCGCCAAATCTGCCTGCCCAGTTGTGAATGGGGTCGGGGTAATTATTAAAAATTTTGGAAAGGGTCAGGTTGTCAGTAAAATTTTCATCACTGTCCCAGCTAAACCATGTAAACAAATAAGAAACAAAGGCAATTAATATAAAAAGTGCAAAGAAAATACAAAAAACACCTGCAGTTTTCCTGAATCTTTCATCTTTAAAAAAGGAAAAATCTAATTTAATAGGTTGGTCATCTGTTTTTTTCTTCTTGGGTTTTGCCGGAACGGCTAACTCATTTTTAAACGTATTTTTCTTTAATTGATTATTTGTAACGGGCATCGGCTTCTTCTTTGAAGGGCAAAGGTAATAATTATTGTAGCATTAATTAATTTCACCCGAAAGGCTTACAGGTAATAAAAACTATATTTCGGCATCATTCAAGTTTCATATCTTCAATAATATGCCTTATGCGTTTCTCCATTTCAGTATTCATTCTGTCGAATTCATTTTTGTTGCTCAAAGTGCCTTTGACTCCAAAATAGAATTTTATCTTTGGTTCTGTTCCCGAAGGTCGTGCAGTAATTTTACTCCCGTCTTCGAGGAAAAACTGTAAAACGTTTGAGCGGGGAAGTTCTATGGGCTTTTCCTGTTTTTTCAACAGGTCGAACTCTTTTTGCAATGCATAGTCTTTTATCGCAATTACTTTCGAGCCAGCTATGCTTACCGGAGGTGAATTGCGGAAATTCTGCATTATTTCTGCAATTTTTTCAGCTCCGCTTTTCCCTTTTATGGTAAGTGAATGCAATTTCTCAAGATAAAAGCCATAGGTGCAATACATATCGAGTAGGATGTCGAAAAATGATTTGCCCTGTGCAACAGCCCAGGCAGCCGTTTCGGCTATCATACAACAGGAAATTACAGCATCCTTATCGCGGACAAAATCACCTACGAGATAACCATAGCTTTCTTCACCTCCGCCAATAAAAGTTTTTTTACCTTCAAATTTTTTAATGATTTCGGCAATGTATTTAAATCCGGTAAGTACATCAAAATATTCAACCCCATTTTGGATTGCAATATTTGCAATCAATTCTGATGTAACAATGGTTTTCACAATAAACTCGTTACCGGTAAGTTTGCCGTTTTGCTTCCATTTTTCAATGAGATAATAAATTAGTACAGAAGCGGTTTGGTTGCCATTTAATAATACAAATTCCCCACGATGGTTTTTTACGGCAACACCTACGCGGTCGGCGTCAGGGTCGGAAGCAAGAACGATATCTGCCTGAATTTCCATGGCTTTCAGCAATGCAAGGCGCATGGCATCCGGTTCTTCGGGATTGGGTGATTTTACCGTCGGAAAATTTCCATCCGGTTTTTTCTGGCTTTCAAGAATATTAACATTTATAAACCCGAATGCTTTAAGGCAACGTGGAACCAATTGTATTCCCGAACCATGAATAGGAGTGTACAAAATTTTCATATCATGCATCCGGCTTACAACTTCAGGAGACAGTGACAATTGCTTAACCTTTTGAGTGTAGGCTGCATCAACCTCTTCACCGATTATGGTAATTAAATCAGGTATGGCATCGAATTTTACCTCCGACAGGTCTTTTATTTTTTCCACCTCAGTGATGACATTTTTATCGTGTGGGGCAACGAGTTGTCCTCCATCATTTCCATACACTTTATAGCCGTTATATTCCTTCGGGTTATGTGAAGCGGTAATTACTATTCCACTATGACAACGAAAAAACCTGATGGCAAACGAAAGTTCTGGGGTAGGGCGGAGGCTGTCGAACAGAAAAACACGCATCCCGTTTCCTGAAAGTACATCGGCAGCAATACGGGCAAAATAATCGCTGTTAAGACGCGAATCGTAAGCAATTGCCACCCTGATTTCCTTTTCTGACAGATAAAGTATTTTCAAATAGTTAGCCAATCCCTGGGTTGCCATGCCTACGGTATATTTATTCATCCTGTTGGTTCCAGCCCCCATTATTCCCCGGAGCCCTCCCGTACCGAATTCGAGATTGCTGTAAAAAGAATCTATAAGTTCATTAACATCATTATCAATGAGGTATTGTACTTGTTTACGGGTTTCCTCGTCAAAAACAGGAGATAACCATGCAGTGGCTTTTGCAATGATTTCTTTTTCCATAGCTTTCTTTTTTAATGTAAACTATAAATTTTCGATACACTTTATTAGACTATCCTTCCAGTAAGGTATTGTAATTCCGTAAGTATTTTTTATTTTCGATTTATTTAAAACACTGTAATACGGACGCGGAGCAGGCAGAAAGTAATCCTTTGTTTCAATCGGTATTACTTTGCAGTAGAGGTGACTCAATTCAACTATTTCTTTTGCAAAATCGTACCAACTGCAAACTCCTTCATTGGAATAATGAAAGAGCTCGAAAGCATTGTTGCTTTTGAGTGAGAGTATTTGCAAAATTGCCTCTGCCAAGTCGCCTGCATAGGTAGGGGCTCCCACCTGGTCGAAAATAATACGGACTTCCGGATTTTCGGAAGCTAACCTGCGAATGGTTTTTACGAAGTTGTTTCCGAAGGTGGAATACAGCCATGAGGTGCGTATTACCAATGCCCTGCAACCTGTTTCTGTAACTACTTTTTCGCCTTTGAGTTTGGTTTTTCCATAGATGCCTTGTGGTGCCACAGAGTCAGTTTCTATATACGGACGGTAATTCATGCCATCAAATACATAATCGGTGGAAACATGTACCAGCAGCATGTTATGCGCTAAAGCGGTTTCTGCAAGGTTTTTTACGGCAGTACAGTTTACAAGATATGCTGTGTTTGCATCCGTTTCTGCTTTATCCACGGCGGTATATGCAGCGCAATTGATTATAACTCCGAAATTTTTCCCTTCGCAGTAGGCGTTCAGTTTTTCCTTCGAAGTAATGTCGAGTTCGGCAATATCGGTAAAGTCGAATGTAAAGTTGGGAAATGCCGGAGCTAATTTTCGTATTTCGTTGCCAAGTTGTCCGTTGCTCCCAGTTACAAGAATATTCATAATTAATTAGTAACGTCAGTTAATGATTTCTCTAAAGTAAAGTATGGTTTTTTTCAAACCTTCGTCCAGCGGGATGTTGGGTTTCCAGTTAAGCAGGTTTTGCGCCATTGTAATATCGGGTTTACGTTGTAACGGATCGTCGGAGGGAAGGGGTTCAAATACCAGTTTTGATTTCGAACCGATAAGCTCTATAACCCTTTGAGCTAATTCGAGAATTGTAAATTCGCCGGGGTTACCAATATTAACCGGACCAGTTATTTCGTCGCCGGTGTTCATCAGTTTTATCATCCCTTCGAGCAGATCGTCAACATAACAAAAACTACGGGTTTGTGAGCCGTCTCCATAAATGGTGATGTTCTTATTTTGCAAAGCCTGCACTATAAAATTGGAAACCACCCTTCCGTCGTTGGGATGCATACGGGGTCCATAGGTGTTAAATATCCGCATGATCTTTATCCGGACATTATTTTGCCTGTGGTAATTCATAAACAAGGTTTCGGCGCAGCGTTTTCCCTCGTCATAGCAGGCGCGGATGCCAATCGGGTTAACATGTCCCCAGTAATCTTCAGTTTGTGGATGTATCTGTGGGTCGCCATATACTTCGCTGGTGGAAGCCTGCAGTATTTTAGCCCGGATACGTTTGGCTAATCCCAGCATGTTGATGGCACCCATAACCGAAGTTTTTACGGTTTTAATAGGGTTGTACTGGTAATGAATGGGAGATGCCGGACAGGCGAGGTTATAAATCTCATCCACTTCGATAAAGAAAGGCGTTGTTACATCGTGCCGTATCAGTTCGAAATAGGGATTATCAATTAAATGTACAATATTGCGTTTCTGACCCGTAAAATAATTATCGAGGCAGATAACTTCGTTTCCTTCATTGAGGAGTCGTTCGCAAAGATGAGAGCCTAAAAACCCGGCGCCTCCGGTAACCAATATCCGTTTTCCCATAAAAAATATTTTAAAACTCGCAATAAGCCAGTTGGTCTTAACGATAAGCAATTATTGCCTGCTATCGGATTACGGTTTTGTTGCGGGTTTATGAGTTAATTATTTATTAGTATTAATTCCTATGCAGAAATAGTCGAATCCTGCCGATTGCATCTCCTGTGGATCGTAAATGTTACGACCATCGAATACCACAGATTTTTTCATCAGTTTTTTCATTACGTTGACATTGGGGAAGCGGAATTCCGTCCATTCCGTAACAAGGAAAAGGGCGTCGGCATCAATCAGTATTTCGTACTGATCTTTTCCGTATTCAACTTTTTCGTTGATGCGACGCTGGGCTTCATGCATGGCTACGGGATCATACACTTTTACTTTACAACCGGCTTTAATCAGTTTTTCAATTAATACAAGTGCAGGTGCTTCGCGCATATCGTCAGTTTGTGGTTTGAACGACAATCCCCATAGTGCAATGGTCTTTCCTTTTAGCTTATCATCGTAATATTTCATTAATTTATTGAAAAGAATTGATTTTTGATCATCATTTACTTCCTCTACCGCCTGCAAAACCCGCATGGGATACCCGTTGTCGTTGGCAGTTTTTATTAATGCTTTCACATCTTTTGGGAAGCACGAACCGCCATAACCTATACCGGGATAAATAAATTTGTTCCCGATACGTGAATCGCTGCCAATACCTCTACGAACCTGGTTGACATCAGCCCCCATTATTTCGCAAAGGTTGGCGATGTCGTTCATGAAACTGATTTTGGTAGCAAGCATAGAGTTAGCTGCATATTTTGTCATTTCGGCAGAAGGAACATCCATAAAAATAACAGGATGACCATTAAGAGTAAAAGGTTTGTATAAACGGCGCATAATATCTTCAGCCTTTGCCGATTCAACGCCCACCACGATACGGTCGGGACGCATAAAGTCTTCGATGGCATTACCTTCTTTCAGAAATTCAGGATTGGAAGCCACATCAAACTCAATGTTTACACCCCGTTTGTCTAACTCTTCCTGGATGGCATTGCGTACTTTTTTGGCGGTTCCTACCGGAACAGTGCTTTTGGTTACCATCAGCAGGTATTTATTCATATGCTTTCCTACCGTTTTAGCTACATCGAGCACATATTTCAAGTCGGCACTGCCATCTTCGTCGGGCGGGGTACCTACGGCACTAAAAATAACATCTGTGTCGTTAAGGCAGGAAGAAAGGTCAGTAGTAAATTTCAGCCTTCCTTTTTTAACATTGCGTTCTATCATTTCGTCCAGCCCGGGTTCGTAAATAGGGGATATGCCCTTTTCGAGGTTTTGAATTTTCTGAATATCAATATCAACACAGGTAACTTCAATGCCAACTTCGGTAAAACATGTTCCGGTAACCAAACCTACGTAACCGGTTCCGACAATAACTATTTTCATAAGTATGAGATTAGGTTAATCAATGGTTCTTTTATTTAACAAAAGTAGACCATAATTTTTTATATTAGCTATACCACCTGATTTTTTATGAAAAAAAACAAAAAGAAATAGCGAAAAGGATTGAACAGAAGAGATTAAATGGATTGATTGGATTGAAAAATGTGCAGGAGTATGCGCCCGGTATTTTCTCTAAACATGGTATAATTATTAGTTTAAAAATGTGATAGCTGAAATAGTATAATTTTTTTTAATGATATACACTGTGTACATTATTTTTATTTTTATTGGCAGACATTTTCTGAATTATTTTTTTATATATTTGGCACATTAAATAATGCGGATTGATGTGTACAGGTTCTAAATGATTGTGGAGAGAGATTTTGAGAGATTGGGGCTTTGAGAGGAAGTTCTGATAAAGCAAAAAAATAACAGGCTTGCCTGAACACAATAAGTAAAATGAACCGATACCGTTACCGGTTTTTGCTTGGTGGATATGATCTCGAAATGATTGAGATTCGTAATATTCTAAAGCAAAACCGGAAAGTTTTTTACGATTTTAAACTGCAATGGGGCGCCCGCCTCAGTAGCTATATCCATGTGCTTAACAGCGAGGATACCTTTGTGGGTATTGAACTTACCGAGGATGTTCCCCCTCCAGCTCATTATATTGCCATTGATCACCATAACCAGAACAGCCATAAGCCATCTTCCATTGAACAGATTGCTGAATTACTTGGAATAAAACTTAACCGGGAACAACAGTTAATTGCTGCCAATGACCGTGGGTATATACCAGCCATGATTGAAATGGGTGCAACACCTGATGAGATTACCGATATCCGTTGCCGCGATCGCGAAGCCCAAGGCATTACCGAAGAAGATGAACTTCTGTCCGAGCAATCCATCCGGGAAAATCTTTCTACCGAAAAGGATTTAATCATTGTAAATGCACTTACACCAAGGTTTTCGGCTATTACCGACCGTTTGTTCCCTTTTGAAAAACTACTGATTTATTCCGACGATTCTTTAACTTATTATGGCCTGCAAGCTAAAGCCATTGCCGGGCTATTTATGCCTTTGGTGGAAAAACATAAAGCGTATTACGGCGGCGGCGAAAACGGATTCTTTGGGATTGCCAGGAATAGTATGTCTTTCGAAGAATTACACCAGATAAAAGAAGCATTAATTTCGATAATAACTAAACAAATATAATATCCATATGGAACTCTATAGCTATCATATATTTCTGTATCCTTTTAAGTGGGAAAAGAAAGGGCAGCAAAAGGATAAATTCTCAAAGAGGTTTAATCTGAACAATATTCAACCGGTGCAGGATTCTTATTGGCAGAATATACCATCTCCTCTTACTGGGGACTATATAACCGAATTGTATAATGAAAAGAACTTTTTTTATGAGTTTATACATAGTGTATTGTATGATTCAGGAGATGGTAAGAATAATATTATCAGACATTATGAACGCAAGGAAGCCTATGAGACTGATTTATTTTATGAAATAAAGGTTATTGCTAAAAAAGAAGATATTTATCACCTTAAATTAAAATCTATCGTATTAAACCTTTATTCGACGGGTACAGGTATTTTAATTTTTTACCTGGAAAATCACCAGTATCCTGATTTTGATGATATCCTTCGTATTAATCAATATGGGCGAAGAGTTTTTCCTCCAT